>CAXTPM010000077.1:5419-13783 GCA_964245865.1 uncultured Fimbriiglobus sp.
GAGCACCAGCTTGGCGAGTTCGGCCCGCGCCTCGCCGAGTTGCCGCTGCTGGGCGCGCAACTCGGCTTCGAGCAGGTCGTAGCGCGTGTCGGGCTTGGTCAGCCGACAGCCGCCCGCGAGCAGGACCAACGCCAACGCCGCGCCCCGGCCACGCGGGGTGGCTGCGAAAGCGCGGCGCGGGCGGGGCGGGTGCATCCTTGCATTTTCCCTTATGACCGAACTAGCTCTTGAGGGCCGGCTCGGGCATCTTGTCGAGTACGTGGTCGATCAGGCCGTACTCCTTGGCCTCGATACTCGCCATGAAGTTGTCGCGGTCGGTGTCCTTCTCGATCGCTTCGAGGTCGCGCCCGGTGTGCTTCTTGATGATGCCGTTGAGGATGCGCTTGGTTTTCAGGAACTCTTTCACGTGGATTTGGATGTCCATGCTGGTCCCCTCCATCCCCGCGAGCGGCTGGTGGATCATGATCCGCGCGTGCGGCAGGGCGTGGCGCTTGCCCGCCGCGCCGGCGGTGAGCAGCACCGCGCCCATGCTCGCGGCCATCCCCACGCAGTAGGTGGCGACGGGGCAGGTGATGAACTGCATGGTGTCGTAAATCCCGAGGCCGGCACTGACCGAGCCGCCGGGGCTATTCACGTACATGTGAATGTCCGCCTTGGGGTCTTGCGACTGCAACAAGAGCAGTTGCCCGACGATGGCGTTGGCCATGTCGTCCTGCACCACTCCTTGCAGGAAGATGATGCGGTCTTTGAGCAAACGACTGTAAATGTCGTAGACCCGCTCCTCGCGGCCGTTGCTTTCAATCACGTAGGGAATCGAGGGCATCGCTAGCTCGCTTGTGTGTCTGGTGTCTGGGATCGGTTCGGCGCGCCGCCCGCGCTCACGGCGACTAGCCGGCGGGGCGCGGGCGGCTAGTATTCGTGGCGGGTGGCGCGGGTCGTTACGCCTTCACCGGCTCGGCCGGCTTGATCAGAATCTCATCGACCAGCCCGAACGCCTTGGCCTCGCCGGCGTTGAAGTAGCGGTCGCGCTCGCTCTCCTTGGCGATCACTTCAATGGGTTGGCCGGTGTGCTTGGCGATGATCTGATTCAGGCGCTCGTGCTCTTTAATCATCTCGTTCGCCTGAATCTCGATGTCCGAGACCTGCCCGCCGACCTGGCCGTAGGGCTGGTGGATCATCACCTTGGCGTTGGGCAGGCTGTAGCGCTTCCCCTTGGTGCCGGCGCACAAGAGCACCGCGGCCATGCTCGCGGCGATGCCCATGCAGTAGGTGTTGACCGGGCACTCCATGAACTGCATCGCGTCGTACAGGGCGAGGCCGGCGGTGACTGAGCCGCCGGGGCTGTTGATGTACAAGTGAATATCGCTGGTCTTGTTTTCAGTCACCAGGAATAGCATCTTCTGGATGGTCAGGTTGGCCATGTAGTCACTGATCACCGGGCTGCCGCCGGTCTCGGCGCTACTGCCGAGGAAGATGATGCGGTTCTCGAGTAGCAGGTCGCCGAGGGTGAGGGTGCGCTGGCGGGAGTATTGCCCGCCGCGCTGGTTGACAATATCAGGTTGCATCAGTTGGCCGATGGGGCCGGGCAGGGTCGCCCTAGTGGTCGGGTGGAACATGGGGCATCCCTGGCGTCGAGTTGGGGCGGTCGCGGAAAGTCGGATCGTCCGGCAGGAGTAATTTACGGAGGGGGTCAACCGCTCGTCTTGCCCCGGCCGCGCAATCCGCGCACTTCCCGATTTCCCTACAGCGATTCGTGCTCTATCCTGAGTGATTGGGAATCTCTGACCGCCCGCCGACTCCGCCCGAGACCGGCCCGTGGACACGACCCTGACCCAACCGATTGCCCCCGGCGAACCGGCCTCGATTCTGGCCGACGCGCTCGCGGGGTGCGCGCGCGAGCCGATCCACGCCCCCGGCGGCGTGCAGACGTTCGGGGTGCTGCTCGCACTCGACGGCGGCTTCGTCGTCCGCCGCGCCGCCGGGTCGGCCCTCGAGCGCCTGGGCCTTGGCCCCGCGGACTGCCTCGGCCGGCACGTCGATGAATTGCTCGCGCCCGAGTCGGCGCGCGCGGCGCAGGCCGGGTTCGCCGACCTCGTGCCGGGGGTGTCGCGCTCGCTGGGCACGGCCCGCGCCCGCCACTCCCCGCTCGCGTCGGAGGCGGTCGTCCACGTCCAGAGCGGCGTGCGATTTCTGGAGTTGCTCGACCCCGGCGAGGAAGTGGCCGGCGACCCGGCCCTCCCGGCAGTCGAGTCGGCGCTGGGCGAGGTCGCGGCGGGGCTGGATTCCGACGCCTCCCTGCGCCACTTCGCCCAGACCGTCGTCGGGCAGTTCCGCGCGCTCTCGGGCTACGACCGGGTCATGGTCTACCGCTTCGACGCGGAGTGGAACGGCGAGGTCGTCGCCGAGGCGACCGACGCGGAACTCGAGCCGTACCTCGGGCTGTGGTACCCGTCGTCGGACATCCCGCCCCAGGCGCGGGAGCTGTACCTGAAGACGCGCGTGCGGGTGCTGGCCGACGTGGCCGCGCCGCCCGCGCCGCTGGTGCCGGCCGACGAAGCCCCCGAAGCCCCGGAGTCGCTGGACCTCTCCGCGGCGCTGCTGCGGGCGATGTCGCCGGTCCACCGGGAGTACCTCACGCACATGGGGGTGCGCGCCACCCTGGTCACCTCGGTGGTCGTGGGCGGCAAGCTGTGGGGGCTGATCGCCTGCCACCACCGCGCGCCCCGAGTGCCCACGGGGTCGGTGCGGCGGCTGGCGGAGGGCTACGCGCGGCTCTTGGCCACCAAGGCGGGCGTGGCCGAGGCGCACGACCGCCTCGCCGGCGCCCGCGCGGCGCAGGCGGTCTTGGGGATGCTGCCTGCGGCGCTCGGCGCCGCCGGGGAGTTCGAGGCCGCGCTGGTGCGGCCCGAGGCGGGGCTGCTGGAACTGCTGGACGCGGGCGGGGTGGCGGTGGCCCACGGCGGCGGGGTCTGGTCGCGCGGCGGAGTCCCCGGCGCGGCGGACCTCGCGCGCCTGGTGCGCTGGCTCGACGGCCGCACCCTCGGCGAGCGCGACGCGCGGAAGTTCGTCACCGCGAGCCTCGGCTCGGACGCGCCGCAGTTCGCCGACTTGGCGGGGGTGGCCAGTGGGGTGCTGGCGATCCGCTTCTCGGAGCGCCCCTCGGGCTGGTTACTGTGGTTCCGGCCCGAGCTACCCCAGGCCGTGCGCTGGGCCGGCGACCCGCGCAAGGGACTCGCCGCCCCCAGTGAAGGGGGCGACGGGGGGCCGGCGCGCCTGACGCCGCGCAAGTCGTTCGAGGCGTGGGTCGAGGTGATGCGCGGCCGGTCGCGCGCCTGGACCGGCCGGGAGGTCGCGCTGGTCGATGAGGCGGTGCGGCCTAACCTGACCGAACTGCTGCTGAGGGCCAGCCGCGAGCGCGAGGCCGAGTCGGCGGCGAACCTGCGGCTGATGCAGGCCGTGGTCGAGCACGCGCGCGACGGCATCGTGGTGACCGGCCCGCTCGGGGCGGACGGCACCTCCCCGCCCATCACCTACGCCAACCCCGCGTTCGCCGCCCAGACTAGCTACGCCGCCGACGAGGTACTGGGCCGCTCGCCGGGGGTGCTGCACGGCCCCGGCACCGACCCGGCCACCCGCGCCTTCATCCACGAGTCGCTGCGGGCGTCGCGCCCGGTGCGTGCCGAGTTGCTCCAGTACCGCAAGGACCGGAGCGAGTTCTGGGCCGAGGTCGAGATCACGCCGCTGTTCGGCCCCGGCGGCGGTGTCACGCACTGGGTGGCGGTGCAGCGCGACGTGACCGAGCGCAAGAAAGCCGAGGAGGCCTTGCGCGAGAGCGAGCGGCGCTTCCGCACCGTCTTCGACAACTCGGGCGTCGGGATGGCGCTGGTCGGCCTGGACGGCGCCCTGATCCAGGTCAACCCCGCGATCTGCCGGATGCTCGGCTACCAGGCCGAAGACCTGCGCGCCGCGTGCGCGGCGGGGCGGGCGCGGCCTCCCGTCTCCGAGCGCGAGGCGCGCCTCCTCGCCGAGTCCCTCGCCGGGGAGCGCTCGACGTTCACCTTCGAGCAGGAGTATTACCACAGCTCCGGTCGGTCGGTCTGGTGCATCGTCACCTCGGTGCTCTTGCGCAGCGAGGCCGGCGAGCCTTTGTTCTTCATCCGGCAGTTCCAGGACATCACCGAGCGCAAACTCGCCGCCGACGGGCTGGCCGCGCGCGACGCCCAACTGCGCGAGGCGGTGCGCTTCGCCGACGCGCTCTTCGAGCACTCCCCGGTGGCGATCCAAGTCTACGGCCCCGACGGCACGTCGCTGCGCATGAACGAGGCCAACCGGAAGTTGATCGGACTCCCCGGCGCCGAGGCCGGGGAGCTCAACGCGCCGACCGACCCGCTGATGGCCACGCAGACCAGCGCGGCGGACTTCCGGCGCGCCTACGCCGGGGAGGTCATCGTGCGGGACGCGCGCGTCGGCGGCGGCGACGACCCCGAGGGCCGCCCGACGACGCGCCGGGCCGAACTCGCGCTCAACTACGTCCTCTACCCGCTCTTGGGCGCGGGCGGCGAGGTCGAGGCGGTGGTGTCGTTCCGGCGCGACGTGACCGAGCGCGTGAGGGCCGAGCGCGCGCGGCGGCAGAGCGAGGAGCGCTTCCGCGCGATCTTCGACCAGACCTACCAGGCGATCGCCCTGCTCGCGCCCGACGGCACGCTGCTGGAGGCGAACGAGACCGCGCGGCTAGTGGGGGCCGACCCCGGCGGGGTGCCGGCAGAGCTGGTGCCGGGCCAGCGCCTTTGGGAGACCGAGTGGTGGGCGGGGGCCAACGGCCTCGGCGAGCTGTTCCACAGCGCGGTGGCGCTCTGCGTCCAGAGCGAGTTCGTCCGCTTCCAGGCCGCGCACCACTCCGGCCGGGAGTTCGACTACTCGCTCAAGCCCTACCGCGACGGCGCCGGGCGCTTGGCGTACCTGATCGTCGAGGGGCGCGACATCACCGAGTTGCGCGCGGCCGAGGCCGCGCTGCGCGAGGGCGAGGCGCGCCTGCGCGCCATCGGCGACAACCTGCCGGGCGGGGCGATCTACCGCTGCCGGCTGAGTCCCGAGGGCGAGACCAGCTTCGACTACTTCAGCCGGGGCGTCGAGGAGCTGCTCGGGCTGAGCTGCGACGAGGCCGTGGCCGACTCCGGCCGGGTGCTGGGGCTGGTGTTCCCCGAGGACCGGGCGCGCCGGTGGGCCGCGAAGGAACTCTCGGCCCGCACCCTGGGCGTGTTCGACTGCGAGTACCGCGTCGAGGTGCCCGCGCCCCACCGCGAGGGGGGCGAGGCGGGCGCGGTGGGCGCGGCGGAAATCAAGTGGGTCCACGCCCGCGCGATGCCCTCGCGCCGCGCCGACGGCTCGGTGGTGTGGGACGGGGTGATGGCCGATGTCACCGAGCGCAAGCGCGCCGAACTGCGGATGCGGCAGGCGTGGAACGTCTTCAGCGCCGGCCCGGCGGTGCTCTACCGCAGCACGCGCACGCCGCCCCCGGCGTGCCTGGCCGTCACCGAGAACGTGCGGCAGTTCGGCGTCGCGGCCGAAGACTTGGTCTCGGGGCGGGTGGCGTGGGACGAGGTGATCCACCCCGACGACCGGTCGGCGGCGACCGCCCCCGCCGGCGACGCGCCCGCCGAGCGGACCTACCGCGTCGTCACCTCCTCGGGGGAGGTGCGCTGGGTGTACGACTACTCGGTGCCGGGGCGCGACGACACCGGGCGCGCGGCCTACAGCGACGGCTACCTGCTCGACATCACCGAGCAGCGCGCCGCGCAGGAGGCGCTGCGGCTCGCCAACGCCCAGTACGAACTCCTCGCCGGCCACATCCGCGATGTCATCAGCATCCACGACGCCGAGGGGCGCTTCGTCTACGCCAGCCCGTCGTGCCTCCAGATTTCGGGCTACCGGCCCGACGAACTCGTGGGCGAGCGCTACGAACTCCAGGTCCACCCCGACGACCGCTCACTGTTGGCCGAGACGTTCGCCAAGAACCTGCGCGGCGAGGCGACGAGCATCGAGTGGCGCTTCCAGCACAAGGCCGGCCACTGGGTCTGGTTCGAGACGAGCGCCACGCCGCTCCCCGACGGCGGGCGGGGGCGCGGGGCGGGGGTCGTCACCAGCACGCGCGACATCACCGCCCGCAAGCTGGTCGAGACCCAGTTGCGCCAGGCGCAGAAGCTCGAAGCCCTCGGCCAGCTCGCCGGGGGGGTCGCGCACGACTTCAACAACCTGCTCACGGTCGTGATCGGCTGCTGCGAGCTGCTGCTCGCCGACAAGCCCGCCGCCGACCCCGAGCGGCCGCTCCTGGACGACGTGCTGCGCGCCGGCGAGCGCGGGGCGGCGCTCACCCGGCAGATGCTCGCGTTCAGCCGCCAGCAGGTGGTGCAGTGCGAGGTGTTCGACCTCGCCGGACTCGCCGCCGAGGCGATGAAGATGCTCGCGCGGCTCTTGGGCGAGGACATCGCGCTCCGCACCGAGTTCCCGCCGCGGCTCGGGCGGGTGAAGGCCGACCCCGGCCAGGTCGAGCAGGTACTGATGAACCTGGTGCTGAACGCGCGCGACGCCATGCCGCGCGGCGGCACGCTGGCGGTCCAGGTCGCCGCGGCGCAGTTCGCCGCCGGCGACCCGGCACTCCCCCAGGCCTGCCGCCCCGGCCGCTACGTCCGGCTGAGCGTGCGCGACACCGGCCACGGCATGACGCCGGAAGTGAAGGCCCGCCTGTTCGAGCCGTTCTTCACCACCAAGCCGGTCGGCAAGGGCACCGGCCTCGGGCTGGCCACGGTGTACGGCGCGGTCCAGCGGGCCGGGGGGTTCCTCGCGGTCGAGAGCGAGCCGGGGCGCGGGGCGCTCTTCGCGGCGCACTTCCCCGAGTACGACGAGGCCCACGACGGCCCGCGCTCCGAGCTGGCGCGTAAGCCCCGCCCCGCCGGGCGCGAGACGATCCTGGTGGTCGAGGACGACTCCGGCGTGCGGGCGCTCACCACTGCGGTGTTGAAGCGCGCGGGCTACAACGTAATCGCCGCGGAGGACGGGGCGGCGGCGCTCGAGTTGTGGGGCACGCTCGCCGCGCCGCCGGACCTCGTGGTCACCGATGTCGTGATGCCCGGCATGAGCGGCCGCGAACTCGCCGAGAGCCTGGCCGCGAAGTGCCCGCAACTGAAGGTCGTGTTCCTCTCGGGCTACACGGCCGACGCGGTGATCCGGCACGGCGTCGAGTACGACCGCGCGGCGTTCCTCCAGAAGCCCTACACCGCCGAGGCGCTCACCCGACTCGTGCGCTCGGTACTCGACCAGGCGCCGGCGGCGGGGTAGCCGCGCCCGCCCAACAATCGAGGGGTATCCTCGCCCCTCGCCCCCAACTCTGAACTTTCGCGCCGGCTAGTAACGTCGTAGCGGTTATTTGGCGAATCCAGGTAATTTCTGCCTGTTGTCGCAATCGGGCCGGTTGCGTCCGCGTGTCGCGCGGTCTAAGGTTCGGCGCCCCGCGGCAAAGTACGCCCACTCGGGCAGCTACGCCCCCGCCCCCGTTGGGGTCCGGCGGGGCGCCGGCCGCGGCTTCATTCATCGCCGCCCTTTATTTCGTGAGTGTCCGCTTTCATGTCGCAACTCTCCCAGCGCCAGTTCCAGCGGTGGATTCGGCAGATGTTCGCCCCGCTACCCCAGTCCGCCCGCCGGGCCACGCCGGCCGGGGGCCGGCCGATGGCGCTGGAGCCGCTCGACGAGCGCATCAACCCCGCGCCGTACACCTTCCCCTCCGACGACACCCTCTTCTTCCAGACCAGTGGCCGCGACCGCCCGCCGACGATCGGCGACTGGTACACCACCGCGACCTCGGCGAGTACCGACCGGGTCCACCGCATCTCGATCGAGATCACCGCCGCGCAACTCGCCGCCGCGGGCGGGTCGGTCACGGTCACGGTCAACGACGGCGAATCGACCAACGGCGCCGGCCCCAACGACGAGAGCTTCGACAACGGCGACCCAACGCGCTTCCGGCTCTTGGGGACCGACGGCAAGACGGTGATCGACAGCAAGGTGTTCGCGGCCGACTCGGCCAACGGCCAGAGCTACACCTTCACCGCGATCACCAAGGCGGGCGTGTACACCCTCACCAGCGAGGACGGCGCGTTCCCGATCTCCGGCGACGCGACGGTGGCGCTCAACAACGACGACAACGCTTTTAGCGTGACCGTCTCCGACGACGGCGGCGGCAACCGGGGGCTGATCGGCTTCACGCAGGCGACCTTCCAGCAGACCGTCCAGACCACGCGCTCGTTCAACTTCCTGGTCGGCAACGCCACGCCGGGCCTCTTCCTGAGGAACTTCGACCTCGACAACGGC
>CAXTPM010000078.1:0-13607 GCA_964245865.1 uncultured Fimbriiglobus sp.
GTAGCCGGCGGCGACTTCAGTAGCCTGGAGCAGTTCGATCTCCTCGTTGGCCGACAGCCCGCCGCCTAAGCCCGTGCTGGCGCGGGTCGGCAGGGGGCGCGAGGGGGGCGCTTGGCGGGTCGCGGCGCGGGCGCTGACCGGCTGGGGCGTCGGGGTGTTGTAGCGCGCCGCCGGGGCCGGGGTGGCCGTTCCGGGGCTGCTGACGCTCGCCCGCGTCGGGGCGGTCGGGTAGTCGGAGTTGCTGCGGGCCGCGGGGGCGAACTGGCTCCCGTTGTTGCGGCCGTTGTTCGGCCCGCCGATGCCCTGCAAGGACTGCCGGCTGCCGCTGCCGTTACGGGCCGAGTTCCCGGCCGGGGCGCCCGCGGCGACCACTTCGCCCAGGAACGGCTCGAGCGACTCGACCACCTGGTCCATGTCGGCGAAGCGAGACTCGGGGGCTTTGGCCATCAGCTTGGCCACGACTTCGGCGAGTGCCTCGGGGCAGTCGGGCGTGAACTCGCGGATCGCCACGGGATCTTTGGTCTGGTGGGCCATCATCTTCTCGACGGCGCTGCCTTCGGGGAACGGCGGGCGCCCGGTGAGGCAGTAGTACATCACGCAGCCCAGGCTGTACTGGTCGCCGGCCGGGGTGCGGTTGGTCGGCTCCATGATGGATTCCGGCGACGCGCAATCCAGGCCGCTCGTGAGCGTGTTGGCGGTGGACATGGTGTCCACGAGTGATTCGCCCTCGTTCTCGACCAACAAGCTGCCGATGCCGAAGTCGAGGATGCGGGCTTGGCCGTCGCCACTCACCATCACGTTCGACGGCTTCACGAGGCCGTGGAAGATGCTGTTCTGGTGGCAGATATTCAGCCCCTGGGCCACCTGCGCCCCGATGCTGGCGGTCTGGGCGGGGCTGAGCCGGCCGTTCTGCTGCACCATCGTCTCGAGCGTCTGGCCCTCGGCGAGCGGCCACACCAGGTAGTGCAAGCCCCCGGCGGTGCCGACATCGACGAACGGCACCACCGCGTTGTGGCTGAACTGGCCGAAGCTGCGCACCTGGCGCCGCGCCAGGCGGACGTTCCACATACTGCGGCGCGGCAGCACCTTGATCGCGTAGAAGCCCGCGTCGTTTTTGGAGGTGGCCTTGTACACCTGCCCCATGCTCCCCTGCCCGATCGCGTCGAGCAAGACATACGGCCCCAGCACGAGTCCCTGGGTCTTGCCGTTGAGGATGCGCTCGGCCTGGAAGCGGGTGAGGGTGTTCTGGGCGACCAGGTGTTCGGCGAGGGCCGGGGCTTCGGCGCGGGGGTTGCGCTTGAGGAAGTCGTTGACGATTTGGTCGAGCTGCCCGCGGTCGATCAGACCGCTGCGGCGCAAGTCCCAGACGAACCACTCGCACGCGCCGAGATCGTTAGTGACCATCGAGAGACATCCTAGAGTCGGGGGGGTGACGCACCCCTCAGTCCACAGGCGGGGGCCGGTCGCGCCAACCCTAGTGCGGGGTTCGCCCGTGTCAAACTCGACCTGAAGGTTTTCGCCCCGGAACTAACCCCGTATCCTGCCCTCATCACCGCCGCCCCCGCACACCCCCGGATATGAACGATGGCCGTCCAGCCGTATGAAAACTGCCCCTGCGGATCGGGCAAGAAGCACAAGTGGTGCTGCGCCCCCTACTTCGAGCGCATCCAGCAGGCGTTCGAGGCCCAGCAGCAAGGGCAGCACGACAACGCCAAGCGCATGTTCCAGGCGATCGTCGCCGAGTTCCCCGACCGCCCGCAGGTCTGGGGGTTCTACGCAAACCTGCTGTTCGGCGAAGACCTGCCCGACCAGGCCGAGCACGCGCTCGCCAAAGCCTTCGAGCTGGACCCGCACTTCCCGATGGGCTACCTGCTGCAAGGCGTGCTGCGCCAGCAGGAGGGCGAGGTCATCGGCGCGTTGATGCTCTTCCGCCGGGCCGCGGAGGCGTACCCGGTCGAGGCGGCGGATCAGCTCGCGCAAGTCAACGAGATGATCGCCCGCAACGAGGTGGTGCTGAACCGCCCCGTCGCCGCCAGGGCCGCACTCGAGCGCGCGGTGCACTTCGCGCCGCAGGACGAGGAGTTGCGCACGCAGTTCGAGGGCATCTTCGGCGACGACTCCCGCCTGCCGGCCGCGGCGCGGAAGAAGTACAGCTTCCGCCCGACGGTCAAGCCCGTCGCGGTCCCCGCGGGGGGGCCGACGGGCAAACTGAGTGACGCCCGCGCGGCGTTCGAGAGTCTGACGCACGAAGTCCCCGACGACCCCGCCGCGTGGTTCAACCTCGGCCTGACGCGCGCCTGGCTCGGCGAGCAGCCCGGCGCGGTCGCGGCCTTGCAGCAGTCGCTGGATAAGGAGTGGGACGACGCCAAGGCCGAGGAGGCCGGCGCCTTGGTGGAGGTGCTGCGCTGCGCCCAGGGGATGGAGGCCGACACGGATTACCTCGAACACCGCGTGTTCTTCCCCGTGCGCGACCCGGAAACCGTGTTCCAACTCATCCAGGTGATGGCCAACGAGCGCCGGGTGCTGGCGCCGCAGATGGACCCCGAGGGGCAGTTCTTCAGTTGCCTCGTGGTCGAGGAACTGCCCACGCTGATCGAAACCGGCACGGCAATGGCCCGTGCGGGGGCGAACCTCACCATCGCCGGCGGGGTGCTGCGGCTCTGGCACGTCGATGCCGACAGCGTGCGCAAGGTCGCCACCGAAATCCGCGACCGGGTGAACCTCGCGGTCGGGGAACCCTCCGAAGGCTCGGGTGTGGCGCAGTTCCAGGACATCTTGCAGGAGGCGATGGCGTACCCCGTGCGCTCGGCCGACCCGTCAAGCGTGGAGGGGAAGCTGCGCGACCGGGCGACGCAATACTTCGAGGAGACCTGGAGCCGCCGGCCGCTCAAAGCCCTTAGCGGGGTGGCCCCGATCGACGCGGCGGGCAGTTCGATGCTGCGAAAACGCCTGCTGGGCGTGGTCAAGTTCCTTTCCGATTGCATGGCGTCCAACTCGCCGCGCCGCCGCACCGCGTCGGGGCAGGCGGTGCCGGTGACGATCTACGACTTCGACCGGCTGCGGCACCGGCTGAGCGCCGAGGTCCGCCCTGCGGGGGACGCGCCGACGATTAGTGTGCCGGTCGCGGCGCAAGCTCCGGTTGCCGCCCAAGTGTCGGCGCCGAAGCCGGTCGATTTTTCGGCCCTCAATCTCGGCGAACTCGGCGCGGTCGATGTTGCCCCCCTGGGGGTGGCGCAGTGCGAGGAGGCGATGCGGGCGGCGCTGAAGTTGGACGCGCGGGAACTCGCCGTCCACTTCGCCGGGGCGGGGGTGGCGAAGCCCGCCGACGCCGCGCACCCGGATCGGTACCCCTTGTTCGCGTGCGCGATCACCGGCGCGGCCTCCGAGGGGAACTACGCCGCCGCGATCGGGCTGGCCACCCACGGGCTTGAGGACGACGCGGCCCACAACGGGGCCAAGCGCGCCGCGGAGTTCACGCTGCAGCGGGCGCGCCTCCTGGCCCGCTCCGGCGACGCGGCCGCGGCGGGCGCCGAGTTCGAGACGCTCTTGGAGCGCTTCGCCGACGAGCCGCGGTTCTACATCGCCGCCGCCGAGTCGATGCTGAGCGCCAAACAGGGCGCCAAGGCACTGGCGTTCGCCGAGAAGGGGCTGGCGGCGGCGAAGCGGCTGAACAGCCGCGACCTCGACGGCGCGTGCCGCGAACTCGCCGAGGCGGCGCGGCGGGCGGGGGGGTAGGGACGCGGCCGCACCTCCCGGCGGCGCCAGGTGGGGTTGCGCGGCGCGGTTGGGTGTCAGGTTTTGCGGGCTAGAATTGTTCGGCGGCGGGCGATTCCGCCGGTGCCGGTACTGAACGTGCTGCCGACACGCGGCTAGCCCCGCCGCCCTCCCCACCCGCAAACCGAAGATCGGCCCCGGCCGCGCTATGGTTGACCCGGCCCAAATCGGCCTCGTGCCGTCTTTAATCGTCGCGGCCGGCATCGTGATGGTGTCCGGCCTGCTCGTCCCCATGACCCGCGCGGTCCCTGGGGAGTTCTTGCGCTACTGGTCCTACGCCTGGACCGCCGCGGCCGCGGCGGTGCTGATGCGCTTTGCGATGACGCACGCCCCGGCGCAGTACCAGTCGTCGTGCCTGATCGGCTACTGCCTCGGCGAGTACCTGTTCGGCTTTTTGGTGTGGGCCGGCTGCCGCGAGTTCGCCACCGGCGAGACGTTCTCGAACCGGCACGCGGTGCTGTTCCTGCCGTTCGCCGCGTTCGGGGTGGTGCTCCCCACCGCCACGCAGTCGTTCGCGGACCTCTACCCGCTGCACTCGCTAATCCTCGCCGGGCTGTTCGTGTTCGCCTTCGCCGCGACGCTCCACCGACGGCTCTCCGAGATGGCGCCGACCCTGGGACTGGTCGCCATGCGCGCGGCGCTGTTGGGGCTGGCGGTGCTGTCGCTGCACTCCTCGGCGGTCACGGGGCCGCTGCTGCCGCGCTTCCCCGATTACGCGGCGGAGTACATGGTGTACCTGCCGCTGCTGCATGTGCTGTTCGGCACGCTCCTGGCGTTCGGCATGGTGGTGCTGGCTTCCGACCGGATGCGCGAGGAGCTGGTCGGCATCAACCGCCAGCTCGGGCAGGCGCTCGCCGAACTCGCCACCGCCGCGCGCACCGACGCGCTCACCGGGGTGGGCAACCGCCGGGCGTTCGACGAGTGGGCACTGCCGACGCCCGGCAAGCCCCCGGTGCTAGGGTGCCTGGCGGTACTCGACGTGAACGACCTCAAGCCGCTGAACGACCAGTACGGCCACCAGGTGGGTGATATTGCGCTGCAGTTCGTGGCGCGGGCGCTGCGGGTGCAATTCCGCGTCGATGACCCGCTGTTCCGCACGGGGGGTGATGAGTTCGTGGTGGTGATGCCCGGCTGCGGCGCCGCCGACCTGGCCGAGCGGCTGCGGCGCGTGGACCGCTCGCTCGTAGGCCTACGCCTGCCGAAGCACCCCGACCCCGTGACACTGACCGTGGCGTGGGGCATCGCGCCGCTGCGGGCCGGGACGCCGCCGATGGCGAGCTACCAGGAGGCCGACGCGCAGATGTACGAGGCCAAGCGGGCGCTCAAGCAGGAGAGCGGCCGCATGGCGCAGCCGCGGGGGGTAGCGGTAGTGACGACGGGGCAGGCGAAGGGTTGAGCGGCGGGCGCCTACCGCGCGCCATCGACCGTCGGCGACCACGCCACCGGCACGAACTCGTAGCGGTCGCCGTCCTTGAAAATGTGGCCGCGGCCTGGGAACGGCAGGTGCATCCCCGCCACGGCGAGTTTCTCAGAGGCCGCGCGGTCGAACGCCGCCTTGCGCGTGACGAATGCCCGCTTCGGGTCGGTGTCGAACGCCATCGACCACTCCGGGTGCGGGAACTGCATTGCCGCACTATGAACGATGTCGCCCCAGACCCACAGCGACTCGCCGCCGGACGACAGGATGTAGCCGGTGTGCCCCGGCGTGTGGCCCGGCTGGGCGACGGCCTCGATCTCGGGGAGCACCTTCGCCCCGGCCGCAAACCGCCGCAGCCGCTTGGCGTAGGGGGCGACCGCGCCCTGGGCCATCTTGTAGAACGGCCGCACCTCGGCGGGCGCGGCCTCGGCGGCGCCGTCGGCGAGCCAGAACGCGGCTTCGGTTTCGCCGACCAGTACCTCGGCGTTCGGGAACAGCGCCGCGCCGGCGGGACTCAGCAGCCCGTTGGCGTGGTCGGGATGCAGGTGCGTCAAGAGCACCGCGTCAACGGCGGACGGATCGACGCCCGCCGCCTTCAGGTTCGCCGGCAGGTCGCCCATTGTCGGGCCGAGCGTCTTCGCCGAGCCGGCGTCGATGAGCACCGTCTTCGTGCCAGTGTTCACCAGGTAGGCGTTCACCGGCGAGCGCAGCTTCGGCCCGGCGGGGAGGAAGTTCCGCGCCAGCAGCCGCGCGGCCTCGGCGGGGTCGGACCCGGTGAACAGGCTCGTCTCGATCTCGACGGTGCCGTCGAGTAGCGCGGTGACTTCGAGCGAGCCGACCTTGAAGCGGTAGACGCCCGGCACCTGGGCCTGGGCGGGCGGGACGGCGGCGCGGCCCGTGCCCCCGACAAACGGGAGCGCCACGGCGGCGGTCGAGGCGGCGAGGAAGTCGCGGCGGGTGGGGGGCATTGCTGGTCCTTCTTGCCCCCTCCCCCCTTGAGGGGGAGGGCTGGGGTG
Organism: uncultured Fimbriiglobus sp.; assembly: GCA_964245865.1. Lineage (GTDB taxonomy): Bacteria > Planctomycetota > Planctomycetia > Gemmatales > Gemmataceae > Fimbriiglobus. The sequence continues at coordinate 6,208 of CAXTPM010000078.1, forward strand.
GGGGGTGGCCATGCTTAGTACAAGGACGCTCGAACCCGCTTACAGCCCCTCCGCCCTTGCTAGGCACCCCCCACCCCAGCCCTCCCCCCTCAAGGGGGGAGGGGACAGGAGAAAAGCCACTTACCGCCCCGCCAACTCCTCGGCTAGCTTCTCGGCCCCGTAGAGTTTGCGCAGTACCTCCAGAACCGCCTTCGACTGCACCGCGACGTGGCGCGCCTCGACATCGGTGTAGACGAAGTTCCGCACCAGCCCCGGCCGGTTGCGATCGAAGTTCACGCCGACGAGTTTGCCGGCGCGGTCGAGGACCGGCGAGCCGGAGTTGCCGCCGATGGTGTCGGCGGTGCTGGCGAAGTCGAACGGCGTGGCGGCGTCGAGCTTGTCGCGGCCCTCCAGCCAGCGCTTCGGCAGGGCGAATGGCTCCCGGCCGAGCATGAGTTCACTCCGGGCGAACGCGCCGCCGAGAGTCGTCTGGTAAGGTGCACTGCCGTACCCCTTGACGGTGCCGAACGCGAAGCGCAGCGTGAACGTCGCGTCGGGGGCGACCGACTTGCCCAGCGTCTCGAAGCGCGTCTTGGCGAGAGCCTGGTACGCCTGGCGCTCGGGTTCCTCGACCTCGGTCTCGTAGCGCGTGCGCAGCGCCCGCGCCGCCGGGTCGATCTCGCGCATCAGCGCGATCAACGGGTCGGTGCTCGCCGCGACGGCCACCGCGCCGCCGTCGAGCAGGCGCTTGCGCTCGGACACGTTGGCGAGTTTGGTGCCGGCGACCACCTCGGCCGCGCGGGCGGCGGGGTTCTTGCCGGCGAGCAGTTGCACGACCGCCGGGTGCTCGCCGCCGAGTTGCTCGGCCGCGAAGGTGAGCGACGTTTGCAGCCGGCGCGCTTCGAGCGCGGGATAGGTCGGGTTGTCCCCCAGGAGGGTGAGTTTTAAGGATTCCAGGTTCGACTCGCGGTACTCGCGCAGCCGCTCGGCGTTGGGCTTGGGCTTCTCGGCGGCGAGGCGCACCAAGTGCCGCGCGATCGTGGCCAACTCGCCGGAAGTGGCCTGGCCGCGTTCCAGCAGCATGTACTCGCGCTCGAACTTCGCTAGCCGGGCTTGCGCCTCGGCAACGCGCTCGAAGGGGGACTGGCCGCGCTCGGATAAACTCGCCGACGCGAGTTTGGCGTCACTCGCGGCCTTCTGCGCCAGGATGTTGGGGTCGAGCAGTCCTTGCAGTTGCCCCGCGAACGCCTTGCGACTGTTGGCCACCGAGTGCAAGGCGCTCTGCGCCTGCCGGCGCTGTTCGGGCGACTCCTCCCCATATTGGATGAGGGCCGCTTCGAGGGCGCGCAGCCGGGCCAAGTCATACGGCAGGGTTTGGTCGCGGCGGTGCTTCAACTTGGCCAGGGTTTCGAGGCGGTTGGTCGTACCCGGATGGCCGGTGACGAACACCAAGTCACCCTCCTTGGGCGAGTCGGGGTTCCACTCGAAGTAGTCCGGCGTCTTGGCCGGCTGGTCGTTCTCGTAGGCCCGCACGAAGCAGACATCTAGCGCGTGCCGGGGGTACTCGAAGTTATCCACGTCGCCGCCGAAGCTGGCGATCCCCTGCTCGGGCGCGAACACCAGCCGGACATCGGTGTACTTTTTGTAGCGGTAGAGGTGGTACAGCCCGCCCTGGTACAGCGTCACGACCTCGCACTTCAGCCCAGTCTTCTGCGACTCCTCTTGTTCGATGGTGCTGAGCACCGCGCGCCGGGCCGCGGCCGCTTTGTCGGGGGCGAGTGTGGCCGGCACGGCGGCAGTGACGCGGGCGGTCACGTCGTCGATCGATTGGAGCACGTTCAGTTCGAGGTCGGGGCACTTGCGCTCCTCGGCCTCGGTCGCGGCATAGAAGCCGTCGCTCAGGAGGTCACGCTCGGGGGTGCTGAGCTTCTGCAAGTAGTCGGACGCGACGTGGTGGTTCGTCACCACGAGTCCCCTGGGGGAGACGAATCCGCCCGAAGCACTCGGGAAGCGCACCGAGGCGCGCATCAGTTTGCGGGCCAGCTCGGGGGAGACGGCGAAGTCGTACCGGCTCTTGAGGGTGTCGCGCGGCAGTTCGTTGGGGAGCCACATCCCCTCGTCGCTGGTGGCACTCAGGGGAAGTCCTCCGACAACGGCAAGGGCGGCGAGCGCGAGAATCCAGCGGGGCACGGCGGGCCTCGGGAACGGGGTGCGGGGAATCGGCGGGCGGCTTGCCCTCGCCGGGGGCGGGCGGGCCGCTATTATAGTCACATGATACCAGCCAGCCCCCCCGAAGTCGCGCCGCCCAAGCGCGCCGGCGCCGAACCCACACTTACTTTCTGGGGCGCCGCCGCGTCGGTGTCCGGGTCGATGCACCTGCTCGAGACCCCGCAGACCACGGTCTTGTTCGACTGCGGACTCAACCAGGGCCGCCGCGAGGAGGCGCGCGAGCGCAACGGCAAGTTCCCGTTCCACCCGAAAGACCTCACCGCGGTGATCGTCAGCCACGCCCACATCGACCACTGCGGCAACCTCCCCACGCTCATCCGCCAGGGCTACAAGGGGCCGATCTACTGCACGCCGGCGACGAAAGACTTGCTGCGGGTGATGCTGCGCGACTCCGCGAAAATCCAGGAGGAGGAAGCGGGGCACCTCAACATCGCGCGCAACTACGCCGAGCCTTTGATTCAGCCGCTGTACACGCTCGCCGATGTCGAGAAGGTCACGCAGCAGGCCGTGAGCGTGCCGTACGGCAAGCGCTTCAACGTGAATGAGGTCGAGTTATACTTCCTCGAAGCCGGCCACATTTTAGGCAGCGCCATGATTCACGCGCGCATGCCGGGGCGCAACGGCGAGGAGCGCAGCGTGACGTTCAGCGGCGACCTCGGGCGCAAGGGGATGCCGCTGCTGAAGCAGGCCAAGGACGTGCCGCCGGCGGATCTGTTGATCTGCGAATCGACGTACGGCAACCGCCGGCACGCGCCGATCGACAAGACCGTGCAGCAGTTGTACGCCGCGATCCGCATGACGATGGAGCGCGGCGGCAAGGCACTCATCCCCGCGTTCAGCCTCGGTCGCTCGCAGTTGATCGTGCATTTCCTGCAACAAGCGCTGCGCACCGGCGAGATTCCGCGCGTGCCGATTTACGTCGATAGCCCACTCGCCGCTGATATCGCGGAAGTGTACCGCAACCACCTGGTGAACCTGGAAACGACCGCCGCGACCGATGTCTACGAGGGCCACGGCGTGTTGGGCGGCGACGGCGTGACCTACATCCGCGAGTACGAGGAGAGTATGCGCCTCGTCACCCGGCCGGGGCCGTCGATCGTGATTGCATCCAGCGGCATGTGCGACGCCGGGCGTATTTTGCAGCACCTCAAACAGAATGTTGACGACCCGCGCTGCACTGTGATTCTGGTGAGCTTCCAAGCCCCCGGCACCACCGGCCGGCGGCTCTTGGAGACGAAGCCGACGGTGAAGTTCATGGGCAAGGAGTGGAACAAGTGGATCGAGGTCGTCCACCTCGAAGGGTTTAGCGGCCACGCCGACCAGCACGACTTCCTAGAGTATTTGACTCCCCTGGCGAACCAGGTCGGCAAAGTTCGCCTCATCCACGGCGAGCGTGAGCAGTCGATGGCCCTCGCCAAGACGCTCAAGGATGTCGGCTTCCCCGACGTGAGCGTGCCCGAACCCGGCGACCGCGTGCCATTGGCGCCGGGCGCGTAGGAAAGGGAGATTTAGCCGCCGAGGCGCCAAGAACGCCAAGGGAATCCAAAACACATTGTGATATTGTTTTTGGCCTCCTTGGCGTTCTTGGCGCCTCGGCGGCTGAATCCTTCTCAGGAGCAGTCCCGAGTGACGCGCCCCCGCTGGTTCCAGACGACCGCGATCGACTACCCCAACAGCCGGCCGCATGTCGGCACCGCGTTCGAGAAGCTCGGCGCGGATGTCCAGGCGCGCTACCGCCGCATGGAGGGGTACGATGTCCGGTTCCTCATGGGCAACGACGAGAATACACTCAAAGTCGCCGAGCGGGCCGCCGAACTGAACGAAGACCCGCAGGCGTACTGCGACCGCATGGCCGGCGAGTTCCGCGGCGTGTGGGACTCGCTGGATATTAGCTACGACGTGTTCGTGCAGACGAGCCACGCGCGCCACCGGGAGTGCTGCGCGAAGTTCGTGCAGAAAGTGTACGACAATGGCCACATCTACAAGGGCGACTACTCGGGCTGGTACTGCCCTGGGTGCGAGGAGTTCAAGAGCGATAAAGTCTACGACGAGAACGCCGGGCAGTGCCCCAACCACAAGCGGCCGCTCGTGCGCCGCACCGAGCCGTGCTATTATTTTCGGCTCTCGGCGTTCAAGGACCGACTCCTCGATTTACTAAAAACGGACCCGCAGTTCGTACAGCCGGAGACGCGGCGCAACGAGATGATTGGGTTCATCGAAAGCGAGGGGCTGAACGACCTCAACATCAGCCGGCACGGCGAGAGTTGGGGCATCCCGCTGCCGTTCGACCCCGAGTTTACAATCTACGTGTGGTTCGACGCGCTCCTCACTTACATCACCGGCGTCGGCTACGGCGACGACCGCGCCGAGTTCGATACCTACTGGCCGGCCGACGTGCATTACATCGGCAAGGACATCACGCGGTTCCACACGCACATCTGGCCGGCGATGCTGTGGGCGGCGGGCGAGGAGTTGCCGCGGCAGGTGTTTAGCCACGGGTTCATCACGGTCGAATCGCAGAAAATGAGCAAGTCCCTCGGCACGATGATCGAGCCGGCCGAGTTGGTCGCCAAGACTGGCAACGCCGACGCCTACCGCTACTACTTCCTGCGCGAGTGCCCGTTCCCCGGCGACGGCGACTACTCCGAGAAGCGCTTCGTCGAGGTTTGCGACTCCGAACTCGCCAACAACCTCGGCAACCTGTTCAGCCGCACGGTAACGATCCCGCTCTCGGCGTCCGGCGGCGTGTTCACCGGCACCGCGGGCCGGGCGCCGGCGCCGATCTCGCCGGAGTTCAGCCTGCCGACTATTGTGCGGGCCGTGCGCGGGCACGTCGAAAGTAGCCGGTACCAGTTGGCGCTGCAGACGATTATTCAAGATTTGATGACGCCCACGAATCAGCACCTCGAAACGCATCAGCCGTGGAAGGTGGTGAAACTCGACCGCGGCGCGGCGATTGATGTGTTATACACGGCCGCGCAGTCGCTGCACGCGGCCGCGATCCTGCTCAAACCGTTCCTGCCGCGCGCCTCGGCGATGATTTACGGCGCGTTCAATTTTGCGAAGCCGTATGCGGACGTGACGTATGCCGATGCCGAGCGGTTGCCGGTCATGGAAGTAGACTTACGCATGACGGCGCCGCTAAACGAGAAGGGCAAAGTCGAGCCGCTGTTCCCGCGGATGCAGAATGCGAAGAAGTAGGGGCGGTCAACAGGCAAAGCCCAGGGACGGCCGTCCCTGGGCTTTCAGCCCGTGGCTTACCGCGCCAACTCCCCCGTCAGAAGCGCGTTGATTCGCCGCGCGAACCCCACGGGGTCCGGCACGCGCGACCCCTCGGCGATCACCGCCTGCTCGTACAGCAGCCGGGCCGCGTCCGGTAATCGCGGGTCGGCTTCGTTGCGCGCCACCAAGTCGCGCACCGCCTTCACGGCCGGGTGATCGGGGTTCAACTCCAAGGTGCGCTTCCCCTCCCCCGCGTCGCGCCCGCCGCGCTTCAGCAGGCGCTCCATGAACGCGCTCATGCCGGGGTCGCTCACCAGGCACGCGGCGCTGTCGCTGAGGCGCGAGGTCAACTTTACCGCCGAGACTTCGGGGACGAGCGTTTTGATTTTGTCGAGCGTCGCAACGTACTCGGCCTTCACGTCGGCGCTAATATCGTCGGCCGCGCCCGGCGCCTCGCCCTGGTCGGCGCGCCTCAGTTGCTTGCCCTTGTAGTCGCGCAAGTTGGGGAGCGCGAACTCATCAACGGGGTCGGTGAGGAGCAAAACATCATACCCCTTCTTGCGGAACGCTTCGAGGTACGGCGAGTGCCGCAACTGCTCGGCCGACTCGCCGCTGAGGTAGTAGATTTCGCCCTGCCCCTCGGGCATCTTCGCCGCGTAGTCGGCGAGTGTGGTGAACTCTCCGGCCGCGCCGTCGGCGCTCTCGAACAGCAATAAATCCGCGATCTTGTCCTTGTTCTCCCAGTCGCGCGCCAGCCCCTCTTTGAGCGTCGAGCCGAACGCGGCGTAGAACGTTTTGTACTTGTCGAGTTCGACGTTTTTCAGCCCTTCGAGTCCGCTCAGAATGTTGCGCACCACGTTCTTGCGGATGGTGTCGAGGTGGTGGTTCTCCTGCAGCAGTTCGCGCGACACATTCAACGGCAAGTCGGCCGAATCGACCACGCCCTTGACGAAGCGCAAGTAGGTGGGCAGCACGTCCTCGCAGCGCTCCATAATTAACACGCGCTGCACGTAGAGTTTCAGCCCCGCCACCGGCTCGTCGTAGTCGTAGCTGAACGACTTGCTCGCCGGGATGAACAAGAGCGCGCGGAAGTCGGATTTCTCCTCGACCGAAAAATGTAGCACCTTCGCCGGCGGCGCCTCGTCGTGAGTGAGCGTCTTGGCGAACTCGGCGTACTCCTCGGGCGTCACCTCGCGCGGCTGCCGCAGCCAGATCGCCTTGCGGGCGTTGACCACTTCGACCTTGGGCGTCGTCACGCCGTCTTTTTCTTCGCTCGTGGCGAGTTCGACCGGGTGCTCGATGAAGTCCGAGAACTTCTTGACCACCGCCCGCAGGCGCCACTCGTCGAGGTACTCGAGCGCGTCGTCCTTCAGGTGCAGCACCACGTCCGTGCCGCGCGCCTGTTTCGGGGTGGCTTCGAGGGTGTACGCCCCCTGCCCGTCGGAGGTCCAGCGCACGCCGGTCTCGGCGGGGTCGCCGCCGGGGCGGGGGTGGACCGTCACGGTGTCGGCGACCATGAACGCCGAGTAGAACCCGACGCCGAACTGGCCGATCAGCCCCGGCGACGCGGTCTCGGCCCCTTGAGTCTGGCGGGATTTGACCGCCTCGACGAACGCCTTGGTGCCGGACTTCGCCACCGTGCCGAGGTTCTCGATCACCTCCTCGCGCGACATGCCGATGCCGTTGTCGCTAATGGTCAGCGTCTTCTTGGCCCTGTCCGGCGTCACGCGGATGGCGAAGTCGCGGTTGTCCTCGAGCGCCGCCTCGTTGGCGAGCGAGTCGAAGCGGATTTTGTTCACCGCGTCCGAGGCGTTCGAGATCAGCTCGCGCAGGAAGATTTCCCGGTCGGAGTACAGGCTGTGCGTGATGAGGTAGAGCAGTTGCTTGAGTTCGGCCTTGAACTCAAGGGTTTCGGCGGGCGCGGGCATGGGCACTCCGGCAGTCGAGATGGGGAACGAGGGATGGAATGA
>CAXTPM010000079.1:0-11834 GCA_964245865.1 uncultured Fimbriiglobus sp.
GCCGCGTCGTCGCCCCGGTCGTTCAGCCGCGCCTGCACGAACGCCGCGAAGCCGGCCGGGTCGGCGAACGCCTCGAGTCCCTCCGCCGCCGCCAGCCGGACGCGCGGCGCCCTGGCGCTCAGCGCCTGCAACAAGAGGTCCGGCACGCCGTCGGTCCCGGCGCGCTCGAGCAGCAGGTGCACCGCCAGCGCCGCGCGCCGGCTCGCCTCGTCGCCGCCGTCGAGGGCGTTCGCCAGCAGCGCAGGGTTGGGCGGCTCGGCCGCGACCAGTGCGGCCAACTTGGTGAGGCCGTTCACCGCCTCGGACGCCATCAACAAGGGGTGAACGGTCGCGTCCCCGCGCGCCGCCAGCGCCAGCGCCGCCTCGCCCCTCACGGCCGGGTCGGCGTGTGCCAGCGCCCGCCGCAGGCTCTCCGGCGGACTAGTTGGGGCGCACGTTACGAACGCGGCGGCAGCCTTGGCCCGCAGCGAGTCGTGCGGGCTGTCGAGGAGTGCCAATAGTTCGCCGAACACCGACTCGTCGCCGAGCGAGCGCAATCCGCCGAGCGCCTCGGCGGCGAGCTGGCGCCACTCGTCGCGCTTGTAGGCTTCGGCCGGCTCCGGGGCGAACGCGGCCGCGCGCAGCACCGGCAGCGCCGCCGGGTCGCCGAAGCGCGCGAGGGCGGACGCGGCCCGCACCCGGACATCGGCGTGGTCCGCGGCGAGCGCGGCGGCGAGTGGCCCGCGCGCGTCGTCCTCGACCAGCGCCCCGACGGCCCGCGCCCGCACGCCTGGGTCGGCGTCGGCCGTCGCGCGCAGCAGCACGTCTTGGGCGGCTTTGGAGTGCTTCTTGAACAGCGCCTCGACGGAGAGCAGCCGCGCGTCGGGGTACTTCGACTTCAGGGCGGCTTCGAGCGGCGCGAGTTCCTTGGCCTTCTTGGTCGCCAGCTCGAAGGCCTCCGCGCGTAGCTCCGGCGCGGGGTCGTCGAGGAACTCGTACAACAGCGGCGTGGCCCAACTTTGCGCTGATTGCGCCTGCACCTCGGTCAGCACTTCGCGCCGGACATCGGCGTGGACCGACCGCAGCGCGAACCGCAGCGACTGCTCGCCGCCCCCGGCGACGTTCTGATTCAACGCCGCCTTGAACGCCTCGCGCCGCACCGGCGCCGCCGGGTCGTTGAGCGCCCGCACGAACAGTCCGAAGCCGGCCCCGCCTTCGCGCGGCGGCGCGGCCTTCGTGACGGCCAAGAGTGTTTGCAGCCCGCGCCGCCGGACATCCTCGAAGTTCGCCGTCAGCCCCGCCTCGGCGGCGCCCAAGGGGTCCGACGCGCTCAGCCGCTCGACGGCCGTGTAGGCCGCGTCGCGCACGCCCGGCGAGGCGTCCCCCAAGAGCGAGCGCAGCCGGGCCACGGCGCGCGGGTCGCCCAGGGCCGCGAGCGCCCGGCAGACCTCGACCCGCGCCGACTCGGGTTCCTCGCGGCTGAGCTGCAAGAGCAGGGGGAAGGCGCGCGGGTCGGCCAGCCGCGCCAGTCCGGTGGCCCCGCGCAAACACGTGTCGAGCGCCCGGCTACTCGCGGCCTGCAAGAGCACATCGACATCGGCGTCGGCGAGTCCCTTCGCCGGCCCGGTCTCCGCGGGCGGCGCCTTCGCATCGGACTTCTCCAACTCCGCGAGCTGGCGGTGCAACTCGCCGTCGCGCGCCCGCAGCGCCGCCAACAGCTTCGGGCGCGCCTCCACCAAGAGCAGGAACGCGACCAGCCGCACCGCCGCGTCGTCGTCCTCCAGGCGCCGCCGCGCGGCCGCGACCACCGCCGAGTTGCCGAGCAGCTTCGACTCGAACGCCCGCCGCAGCGCGAGCGCCCGCACGTCCCCCTGGGCGGCGGCGAGCGCGGTGAGGGTGCCGCGCGCCGGGTCGGCGAACACGGTTTCGAGCGCGAGCGCCGCGCGCTCGCGGACCTCCCACGCCGGGGCGTCGAGCGCGCCGACCAACTTCGCCAGCGCCTGGTCGTCGTCGCGCGCCAGCGGCTTGAGCGCGTTCACGGCCAGCACGCCCACGTCGCCGTGCTTCGACGCCAGAGCCAGGTCGATCGGCCGCGCGTCGGCCGCGCCGAGGCGCAGGCGCAGCCCCTCGAACGCCGCCACGCGCACCCGGCCGTCGCCGTGCGCGACCAAGGGTTCGAGCAGCGTGACCGCGCGCGGGTTGGTGCTGCGCCCGAGGTACTTGGTGGCTGAGACGCGCACCGCCGAGTCGGCGTCGCGCCCGACCTGCCTGGCGATCAGGTCGAGCGATTGCGCGTCGTCCCACCCGGCCAGGGTCTTGAGCGCCGCCTCGCGCCGCTTGGCGTCGTAGGCCACGCCCAGTTCGTTCGCCGCCCAGTCCACCGCCCCGCGCGCGGTGTCGGTGTCGGACAAGTCCTCGGCGAACCGGCCGTCCTCGTCGTTGAGCGGCAGGAAGCGGACGCTGGCGTCGTCGCACAGCACCGCCACTTTGGATTTGCCGTGCGGCGCCACCAGGGCGAGGGCCACCACGCGCCCGACTTTGTCGCTCACGGTGGCCGGCTTCACGGCGCCGGCGCGCGGCCAGTTCTTCACCACTTTGTCGCGCCCGCCGGTGACGACGCGGTCCCCCGTGGGGACGTACAGGATCGCGGTGGCCGGCTCGGCGTGGTTGTTGGCCCGCCCCTTGTCCTCGGGTTCGAGTTGGCCCCGCGCGTGCGTCGAGAGCAGCTTGTTGTCCGCGCCGACGCTAAAGAACCGCAGCTCGTCCGGCTCGAACAGGATGGCGTTGACCGCGCCGTCGTGGAGCCTAGCACTGTCGGCCGGCTCGAACTCGGGCTTGTCCTGGCCGTCGAACACACTCACGGTGCCCTTGTCGCCGCCGACCGCGAGCCACTGCCCCGTGGGGTCGGCCGCGACGCAGGTGCCGGCCTCGGAGAGCGGCAGGGTTTGCAGCACGCCGCCGGCGACCCGACTCACGACCAAGAGTTGCTTGCCGGCCACGACCGCGAGCCGGTCGCCGCTGACGCCGGTGACGGCCACCAGCCCCTCGAACGGCCCGGCGAACGGCTCGGCCGACTTCGCCGCCGCGGCGTACAGCCGCCCGTCGGTGCCCCCGGCGACGACCGATTCCCCGATTGCCGCGATGGCGACCGCGCCGCAGGGCAGGGGGCGCTCGGTGATCGTGTCGTCCTCGGCGTCGAGCCGGTAGATCGCGGTTGGCCGGCCCTCGGGGTGCGTGGTGACGAACCAGACGGCGGTGCCGACGCTGGTGGCGGCGCGGAGGTCGCCGCGGTAGGTGTAGAAGCGCTCCACGCTAGTTGGCCCCCGCGAGAGTTGTTGCCGGCCGCGCCGGCTCGGGGTAGCGGTGCCGGATGCGCGTCACGGCCACCAGGCACGCCGCGCGCTCGCCGCTGCCCACCGAGTGCAGGAACTCGTCGAGCAGCGGCAAGATGCCCGCCGCGAACGCCGGGTCTTCGAGCGCCAGGTCGCGCATCGTCTCCACCGCGTCGCGCTTCGCCCGCCGCGCCGGAATCGGCTTCAGGTCCACCTGCCGCTTCACCCTCGGCCCGTCGTCGGCGTCGGAGTCGCCCGGCTGTTCGGCCCCCGTGCGGCTCTTCTCGGGCGGTCCTGGGGGCAGCTCGAACAGCACGCGGCGGAGGAACTGCGCGAGCGTCACCTGGCCCGCCGGCGGCACCTCGGGGTGGGGCGGCACGCCGGCGCCGCGCTCGGCCGCGCGCTTCTCGGCGTCCCTGATCGCCTTCGCCCCCACGGTGGGGGCCGGGGGCACCGGCGGCGCCCAACCGGCGGTCAGGCCCGCGTCGCGGTAGACGTGCCACAGGCTGCGGATCACGAATGCCCGCACCTTCCGGTCGGGGCTTTCGGTCAGGCGGAACAGCTCGCCGGGCACCCGCAACCGGGGCTGGCGGCGGATGAGTTCGAGGCCGAGCGCCCGCGTCTCCTCGTCGCCGGATTCGCAGAAGCGGTACACGGCCGCGGCGTCCAGCGTGGTCGGGTCGATCCGGTAGCCGCGCTCGTCTTTGGCGGTGCCGGCCAACAGCGCTTTCGCCACGAACCGCCGGACATCCACGAATGGGTTCTCGCTCAGCGTCAGCAGGTCGTCGGCCGGCGGGCTCCATCGCGCGAAGTCGTGGGCGCTGAATGCCAGTGCAAAGTCGCGCAGCGGCTTGCGCGTCTCGGCGAACAGCGGCCGGAAGTGCGGCCAGTCGAGCAGCGCGGCGGGCACCTCGGTGCCGGGGTCGGGCGGCTTGCCGAGCAGTTCTTGGGCGAGCGGGACGTGGTGCTTCTTGAGGTAGTCGCGCGCGAACGCCGCCAGCGGGGCGTCGGCCGCGCCGGGCGCCGTGGCCATGCCCCACAGGCGGTCGAAGCCGGCGGCGGTGGCGTTCGTATCGACGGCAGTCGAAGCGGGCGCGGTGCCGCTGGCCATCTGCAAAAACGCCGTCTCCGAGACGATGGCGATGTTCGCGCCGGCCTCGTTCAACTGCTCGGCCTTGACCTGCTTCGACCCCTTTTTGCCCGCGCCGTACAGCGGCGAGCCGTCGTCGCCGACGACGAGGTACGCGAGCTTGTTCGTCACCGACCCGGCCACCGTGCCGTTGGCCGATTTCACCTTCGCCTCGGCCTCGTCGCGCGTCATCGTCGAGAGCTTGCCGGTGAACAGAAAGCTCTTGCGCTGCAAGTCCGCCGCGGCCGGCGCGGCCGCGGTGCTAGTCGGCGGCACGGCAGCTTGTGCGGTAGCGAAGTCGGCGGGGCTGGCGGTGCGCACGAGCCGGTCGCGCGCGAAGTCGTGGTACAAGGGTTCGGGCCGGCCGGCGAGTGACAGCATCCAGTCGAGGCCGAGTTCGGCGGTGGTGAACTGCCGGACATCGGCGAAGAGAGTCAAGAGTTCGCGGGCGCGGTCCTCGCTAAAGTCGAGGTCTTTCGCCCACGCGCCGGAGTTCGCGCGGAACGTCGCCAGCCAGGTGGATGACTCGAAGTCGGGGCGGTACGCGAGCGATTTCAGGAAGTCCAGTCCCAACACCTGGGGCCGCAGCTTGCCGGACTTCAACAGCGCCATCATCGCCGGGCCGGTCGGCGGGAACAGCAGCAAGAGGCGCAGGTCGTCGGCCGTGAAGGCGCTGAGGTCGAACTTGCCCAACTCGGTCATCGCCCACTGAGCCGTCTGCGCTTGCTGGTAGTCGGCGGGATCGACGCGCTTCACGAGTTCGACGTAGAACCCCGGCCCCAGCGTCTTGGGCGGGTGTACCTTGGGGAGTTGTGCGCGGGCGAACTTGCGCGCCGAGTCGGAGGGTGACAGCAGCCGATCCGCGAACCACGCCGGGGTGAGTTCGCGCGGGCCGAAAGCTTTCACCAAGACCTCGGCGGCGAATGCATTCCCGTTGGGCGTCTCCAGCAGGCGCCCCCAGGCGTCGAGGCCGACGCCGGTGCGCGGGTCGCGCTCGCCGAGCAGGTCGCGCGCCAGCTTCCGCACCGGCTCGTGCGGGCTGGCGAACAGCCGGACTAGCTCGTCAACACCCAGGTCACGGGCGTGCGTGCGGGCGTAGTCCGCCGCATACTTCGCGGCCCCCGCACTCGGCGAATCGAGCAATCGCAGCACCGGCGCGTGCAGGGCGAGGGTGCGGAACTCGCCCTGCTCGAACTTCGGCACGTTCTGGAGGATCCACACCACAAAATCATGCACGGCCGCGCTACGCACCCCGGTGAGGCGCGCCACCCAGCCCGGTTCCACGTCGCGCAGCACCGCCCGGAAGTCGGCCTTCAGCCCCGCGGCGGCGAACTCGCGCACGGCGTCGGATTGCGCCCGCTCCAACAGGGTGAACAGCGGGCGCGGCGAGCGCTTCCAAAGCTCGGTGTAGGCGCGGAACTTGAGTTCGCTGGGGGTGGGCGCGTTGCGGTAGCCGAAGTGGAAGCCGCCCCGCCCGTATTGTTTGCTGTCGTGGAAGAAGATGTGGTTCATCACCCACGTCCCCTGCGGCGTCGCCCCCTCGGGGTAGCGCAGCAAGACATCGACCGCCACGTCGGCGTAGCTCGCCGGCAGTTGTACCGCCACGCGGCGCAAGTAGCGCCACACCCGGCGGTTCAAGTAGCCGAGCGTGGCGCCGCTCACGGTGCCGCTGCGGTTACCGGGGGTGTCGAAGCGCGCGGCGAGGGCGCCCCAAACTTCGGTGTCGTTACGCGACTGGGCGTCCTTGAAGATCGACTTGAGTGCCCGCCAGGGGCCGTACACCAGCGGTATCTCGGCGATGACGCGCAAGAGGGCGTCGCGCGCCAGCGGGTCGGGCGACTGCCAGAGCATCGTCAAAACTTGGTGCGACTTCAGCCGTTCGGGCAGCGGCACTTCGGCCGTCGGCGATTCGACCGCCGCCAGGCGCTCCATCCGCGCCGCCCGCTGCTCGGCCTTCGCCTTGCGCTTGAACTCGTAGGAGCGCAGGTAGGCCAGGTAACTATCGAAAGTTGGGGCGCCGTCGCGGATCGGCGTCTCGGGCGTCGGGTCGGGCTGCGCGGCGAGTTGGCTCAAGAGCCGCACGAACTGCGGGTCGCGTGCGGCGAACGCTTGCTCGACGGCGGCGATGGTGAGCGTGGACGCCATAGCCGGATGCCTTTGTGCGGGGAGAGCCAAGAACCGCACCCGTGCGACTTGTGCCTACCACTCGACCTGGTCCGGTCGAAGGCTCACGGCGGAGCCGGCCCAGGGGGTACCGGTGCCCGGCATGAACCACGGTCGGCGGGGTTGAACCAGGCATGCCGGGCACCGGTACCCCCTGGGCCGGTAGCTCCGCTGGAACAGCCTTCGCCGGGTCGCATCCCGAGGAATGCGCTGGGCCGACGCAACATCGGCCCCCTGATTGCTCAGGAAATCTAGGCACTCGCCCCACGGGTGCGGGTCGAGGTGAGGGGGAGTGTAGGCGACCGGGCGGCGGGGGGCAATGTCGGTGGGGGCAGAATTGTAGGGGCGGGTTAATCGGCCTCGAAGCGACCTCACCCCCCGGCCCCCTCTCCCAGGAGGAGAGGGGGTGAGCCTGGTTCATAGCGTCAACTACTGGGCCGGCACCCGGACTCCACTGGCCCAGTAGGGTTTTCTCCCTCTCCTCCTGGGAGAGGGGGCCGGGGGGTGAGGTCGCTTCGGCCGCAATGGCGCGCAAGACTTGACCCCGCCCCGCGAACAGCGACAATACCCCCACCGCCCTTCCGCCCCACTAGGCCGCGCCGCATGTCCCTCCCCTCGACCCACCGGCCGGCGCGCGAGTGGGTGCTGCTGGCTCTCGCTCTCGGTGGGGTGGCGGCGGTGGTCGTCCCGGCGTGGACCGCGTTCGGCCCGGCCGGCGGCAGCGCGGAGTTCCTGAGCCGCTGGACGCCGGAACGAATCGCACGCCTGTTGCTCGGCCCCGAGCAGGCGGCGTGCTACGTCTGCGTGGCGTGGGCGGGGCTGATTCTCTTCAGCCGCCGGCGCGAAGTCTGGCGGCAGCGCTGGTCGTTCGGGCGCAACCTGCTGCCCACGGACGAGGGCGCCCGTATCCTCCCCGAAGACGCCCGGCCGCTGGCTCGCAAAGTTCAGGCCGAGTCGCAGCGCAGCGGGCCGTCGATCCTGGCCAACATGATCCGCCTGGGCCTGAACAAGTACGCGGTGAGCCGATCCGCGCCGGATGTGGCCGAGGTGGTGCGCAACCAGGCGGAAGTCGAGGCGAGTCGGCTCGTGACCACGATGGGCACGGTGCATTACCTGGTGTGGGCGATCCCCGCGATTGGGTTCCTGGGCACCGTCCGGGGGCTGGCCGGCGGCATGAGCATGGCGAGTTCCGAGGAAGCCGAGACGGCCAAGTTCATCAAGAACGCGACCGACCAACTCGGCATCGCGTTCGACTGCACGTTCGTCGCGCTTGCCCTCAGCCTGGTGCTCATGTACTTCCTGCACGCGGTGCAGCGGGCCGAGGAGACGCTGATTATCGACTGCCAGGATTATTGCCAGGAACATTTACTGCTGCGCCTGGCCGACCCGCAGCCGGACCCCGCTGACGCGGCCGAGTTGGTCCCGCTAGGCTAGTCGCCACGAACGGAGTGCCCCCGATGTTCGGCTTCCGACCGCGCGCGAGCCACGACTTGCCCGCCCCCAGTGGCCGACCCGCCGCCGCGGTGGCGCTCGACCACTCGGGCGCCACCGCCGTGACGCTGGCCGGGACTCCGCGCCCCGTGTCGCTCGGCGAGGGCGGGTCGCTGGAGCTGCCGCTGGTGGTGCGGCTCGACCCGCGGCCGCTCTCGGCGGGCGGGCTGAACTTGGTGCGGGCCGCGCCGCACCGGGTGTGTACGAACTACCTCGGCCAACTCGGCGAGGCGCGGCACTGGCAGTCGGGCAAACTCAGTGTGACGCCGGACCAGGCGGCACGGGTGACGCTCGACGCGATCCGCGTCAAGCTCGCCGACGCCCCGGCCGTCGCGCTCGGGCTGCCGGCCACGCTCTCGCCGGCGCAAGTCAAGCACCTGCCGGTGGTCGGCTCGGTGGCGGTGCCGCTCGCCCTCGCCGCGGCCCGCGCGCTGCGGCTGCTGTCGCCGCCCGACGACGCTTCGCCCGAACTCGGCGAGGAGTTCGCGCCCGCGGGAACTCGGCCGCTCCCCGCCGGGCGGGCGGTGGTGCTGGTGGTCGAGTGCGACGAGTTCGCGCTCTCGGTCAGCCGCGTGGCGGTGAACCCCGGCTCGGTGAGTCTCGCCGCGCACGCCGCGTGGCCCCGGCTCTCGCGCAAAGTCCTCACGGATCGCCTGATCGACGGGCTATCCGACCGCTGCGTGCGGCTCTGCCGGCGCGACCCGCGCGACACCGCCAGTGCCGAGCAGATGCTGTTCGACCAACTGGATGCGGCGCTCGACTTCGCCCGCACCTGGCAAGGGACGACCGTCCCCGTGCGCAGCGAGCACTGGTTCCAGGACATCCCCGTCCGCCCCGGTGATCTCGCGCAGATGGCGAAGCCCCTCACCGAGCTAGCGGCGGGCGCGCTGCGCAAGTTCGTCGCCGACTCGCCGGACACGCTGCCCCCCGCGGCGGTGTGGCTCACGCACGGCGCGGCCCGCTGGCCGGGACTCGCCGAGGCGCTGCACAAGGCGGTGCCGGAGCAGACGGCGGTGTGCGCGCTCTCGGCGCTGGCGCCCGCGGAGGCCGTGGCGGCGCTCCTGCCGCGGATGCTCGCCGGCGAGATCGGCCGGCCGCACGCGGAGCGGGAGATTGCGACGGCGGGCGGCGCGGCCCCGGCGTGGAAGCGACCTCACCCCCCCGGCCCCCCTCTCCCAAAAGGAGAGGGGGGAGAAGCGTTCTGGGCACGCTGATCGCGACGCCCGCCACTGTTCCAAGCCCGCGCCCACTCTCGCCCCCTCTCCGCTTCGGAGAGGGGGCGAGAGTGGGTGAGGTTGCTTCGCTCGCCGAAGGACACCATGCGCACCCGCCACCGCCCGCCCAGCTTAGTCAGCATGTGGATGCTCGACGTGTTCTGCTGCGCGCTGGGCTGCGTCACGCTGCTGTGGCTGCTCAGCACCCGCGACGCCAGGGACGAGGCGGCGCGCAACCGCACCTCGGTCGAGCAACTCGCCCGCACCGAGTCCGAGTTGCGCGCCGCCGTGGCCGCGGCCGAAGCGACTGAGCGGCGGCTGACGGGGGAAAAGGCGGCGCTGGCCGCGCGGCTGAGCGCCGAGGAGGAGTCGGCGCGCGGGCTGAGCCAACAGTTGGCCGAGGCGAAGCAGACGCTCGCCGCCGCCGACGCCAAGCTGGCATCCGAGTCGGCCAAGTCGAGCGCTCTGGCCGCGGAGCGCGACCGTTCGGCGGCGCGGGCGGGGGAACTCGCCGCGCGACTCGCCGCCTCGACCGAGGCCGCGTCCGGGTCGGCCAAGTCATTGAAGGACGCCGAGCAAACTCTCGCCGCCGCGCAGGCCCAACTGGCGCAACTGAAAGGCGACCTCGCTCGCGCCCAGGTTGCCAGCAAGGCGCGCCAGGACGGCATGGCCGCGGCCGACGCCCAGAGCAAGCAGTTGCAGAACGAGTTGGCCGCGGCGCGGGCGAGCCTGATCGACCTCCAGGGCCAAAAGGCCAAGCTCGCCGACCAGTTCGACAAGCTGAAGGCCGACGCCGAGTCGCGCTTCGCCGGCGTGACGCTCACCGGCCGCAAGGTCGTGTTCCTGGTCGATATCTCCGGCTCGATGAAGCTTCTGGACGACAAGACCCCCGCGCCGGAGAAGTGGGACACGGTCGCCGAAACCGTGGCGAAGGTGATGCGCAGCCTGCCGGACTTGGCCCAGTTCCAACTGGTGGTGTTCAGCCGCCGTGCCACGGTCTTACTCGGCAGCGGCTGGGAGGACTACGCCGGCGAGGCGAGCGTGGGCCGCGTGCTGGCCGCGCTCAAGCGCACCGTCCCCGACGGCGACACCAACTTGTACGAGGCGTTCGAGCTGGCGTTCGGCCCGCGCTTCACTGGGCTCGATGCGGTGTACCTGTTCAGCGACGGCCTGCCGACCAGCGGCCCTGGGCTGACGGCGACCGAGGAGCGCACGCTCAGCGTCACCGACCGCAGCGACAAGCTGGCGAAGCACCTGCTGAGCACGATGCGCACGACCTGGAACCCGCGCCGCCCGAGTGGGGTGGGGGGGAAGGGGGCGAACCGGGTGCGCGTCAACTGCGTCGGGTTCTTCTTCGAGAGCCCCGACGTGGGCGCGTTCCTGTGGGCGCTGGCGCGCGACAACGACGGCAGCTTCGTCGGCATGAGCAAGCCCTGACGCCCGAGCGGCCCTTACGCCCCGTACTTGCCCAGCCGCCCCGCGTGCGCCAGCGCCAGGGGCATCAGGTGCTTCGCCTCGAACTGGCCCAGTCCGCCGCGCAGGCACGCGCGCTCGCCGAACTCGGTCAGCCCGTCGGGCCGGCACAACTCCGAGACGATCACCGTCGGCACGGGGTGGAAGCTGTGCGACTTCATCTTCGACGGCGTCGAGTGGTCGCCGGTGACGATGAGCACGTCGGGGTTCAGGGCGCGCACGGCCGGGATGGCCGCGTCGAAGCGCTCGACGGCCTCGACCTTCGCGTCGAAGTTGCCGTCCTCGCCCGTCGAGTCGGTGTACTTATAGTGCAGGAAGAAGAAGTCGAACTTTTCCCAGTTCTGGCGCAGGGTAGCCACCTGGTCGTCGAGCGTCTGGCCGCACTCGATAATGTCCATCGCCACCACGCGCGCCAGCCCCTTGTACATCGGGTACACGGCGAGCGCCGCCGGCTTCAGGCCGTAGGTGTCGGCGAAACTCGTGACGTGGGGGAAGCGGGCGAAGCCCCGCAGCGTGACCCCGTTGGCGTCGGGTTCGTTCGCCAAGACCTCGCGCGCCGCGGCGACGAACTGGTTCGCCAGGTCCGCCGTGCGGATCGATTCGGAGTCCTTGCCGCCGGCGAGCAGGGGGGCGTGGCCGACGAGTTGCGGGTCGGTGTCGTTCACCGCGTCGCCCAACTTGTCGCCGCGTAAGACCAGCACGAAGCGGTGCTCCTTGACCGGCTCAACGAACACTTCCACGCCGGGAATCTGGATCGCGCGCAGCTTGTGGACGACCTCGACGCAGCGGGCGGTGGTGGGGCGGCCCGCGCGGCGGTCGGTAATCAGGCCGTCGGCCCCGAGGGTGCAGAAGTTGCCGCGCACCGCCACGTCGCGCTTGGTGACGGCGAAGTTGATGCCGAGGGCTTCGAGGATTCCGCGCCCGATGCGGTACTGCAGGGGGTCGTAGCCGAACAGGCCCAAGTGGCCTGGGCCGCTACCGGGGGTGATGCCCGGCAAGACCGGCGTGGAGAGGCCGCTGGTGCCGACTTGCGCACACGCATCGAGGTTGGGG
>CAXTPM010000079.1:11844-13159 GCA_964245865.1 uncultured Fimbriiglobus sp.
GGGGTGCGCGCGGTCTCGAGTTCGGTGCGCCCGCCGGGGGCGAGTGGCAGCCCGCCGAGGCCGTCGGCGACGAGGAGCACGATCTTGGTCGCGGCCGGTTCGCGCAACTCGTGGAGCAGTTCGTGAATGTTCATGCCGAAAAGTGTACTAGACTGGTTGCGTCCGGTCCAGTATTCGTGTCGTGACCTCACACTTCGGACTCAGGCGTAACCCGGCCGAGTCCGTCGTGCAACCGCCCGGCAGTGTGCGTGATGCAACTCCCCGACGAAAACATCGAGTACGACTTCGCGCGCCTCCTGGCGCCGCCCCCCGAGCCGTGGACGGCGCTGGCGGAACTCCAGGCGCAGCACTGCCTGGCGCCCGAGCGCCTCGAGGCGATGCGGCCGCTCTTGTCGCAGGTGCGCGGCCGCATCGCCGCCGAGCGCGAGATGCAGTCCCCGCCGCCGGAGTTGTCGCCCCTGCACGCGGGGTTCATCGACCTGCCGCAGAAGTACCTCGACGCCTACCGGCGCAAGGGCGAGCAGTCCGAGTTGGGCCGCATCAACCGCCTGGCCGCGCGCCTGAAGGACAACTGCGACCGCGTGGTGGTGCTCGGCATCGGCGGCAGCTACCTCGGCGGCAAGGCGCTCTTCGACGCGCTCGTCCACAGTCACCACAACGAACTGCCGCCCAAGATGCGCATGGGCAAGCCGCGCGTCTACTTCGAGGGGAACAACGCCGAGAACGACACGCTCCACGAACTGATGGAACTGCTCGAAAACACCTGCGTCGAGCCAGACCTCGCGGAAGAGCGCTGGGGCGTGATCGTGGCGAGTCCCGCCGGCGACACTCTCGAGACCGCCGCCGCGTACCGGACCTTGCGGGCCGAAATGGGCAAGTTCTACGGGCCGAAGTCCGACTGGCTCAAGCAACTGATCGTGCCGGTGACGGGCGCGAAGAGCAAGCTGCGCGACCTCGTCAAAGCCGAGGGGATTAGTGACGACGACATTTTGACCGTGCCCGACAATGTCGGCGACCGCTACGGCGTGTTCACCGCCGCAGGTCTCTTGCCCGCCGCCGCCATGGGCCTGGACGTGCGCGCCCTGCTGCTGGGCGCGGCCGCGATGACGAAGCGCTTCTTCGAGGAGCCGCCGGAGCGCAACCCGGTGTTGCAGTACGCCGCGGTCAACCACCTGCTCGCGCAGGACCACAAGAAATCGACGCGCGTGATGGCCGTCTGGAGCCGCAAGCTGGAGAGCGTGGGGTTCTGGTACGACCAACTGTTGGCCGAGTCGCTCGGCAAGCTCGGCAAGGGGCCGACGCCGCTCACGGCGGT
>CAXTPM010000079.1:13169-13533 GCA_964245865.1 uncultured Fimbriiglobus sp.
GACGGCCCGCGCGACAAGGTGATCAACAACCTGTTCGTGCGCTCGACGCGCCACCCCGCGATCCTGATGGGCATGGCCGACCGCAACGAGGACGACCTGAACGCCATTAGCCGCAAGGGGCTGCCGGACATCCTCGAAGCCGCGTTCCACGGCGCCAACCAGGCGTACCAGGAGTCCGCCCGGCCGAGCGCGGACCTGATCCTGCCGCAAGTGACCGAGCACACCATCGGCCAACTGATGCAGATGCTCATGCTGGCGACCGTGGTCGAGGGGCGCCTCGCCGGGACGAACCCCTACGGCCAGCCGGGCGTGGCGGCGTACAAGCGCAACATGATGGCGGGCCTCAAGGCCACGCCGAACGTCC
>CAXTPM010000080.1:0-6286 GCA_964245865.1 uncultured Fimbriiglobus sp.
CGGTTTTGCCGGCGTTGTAGAGGCCGAGGACGCCGACGTGGCGGGCGATGGTCATTGCGGGTCGGCTCGCGTGTCCGGCGGGTGGGTCGGCTGCTTATAATCGTTCGCCGGGCCGGTGCGGCGATTCGCAAATTGTAGGGCGGGGCAGAGCAATGGCCGAGCGCGTAGAACTGCCAAGGGCCGAACCCCCCGGTTCAGACGGGGCTTTGCCGCCCAACGAGAAGGTCAAGACCTTCCCGCAGACGCCCGGCGTGTACCTGATGAAAGACCACGCGGGCAACGTGATCTACGTGGGCAAGGCCAAGAACCTGCGCAGCCGCGCCGGGAGCTACTTCCTCAAGGAAGCGGCCGAGAATCTGCGCACCTGCGAGTTGGTACTGCACATCCGCGACATCGACTACATCCCGTGCGAGACGGAGGTTGACGCGCTCCTGCGTGAGGCGCGATTGATTAAGGATATCCAGCCGAAGTTCAACAAGGAATTGAAGGACGACAAGTCGTTCCCGTACCTGCAAATCCGGGTGCGCGAGGAGTTCCCGCGGGTCGAGTTCACGCGCACGCCCAAGACTCGGGGCGTCAGGCTGTACGGCCCGTTCACGAGTGCGAAGAGTTTGCGCGCCGCTATTCAGGTGCTGCAAAAAGTGCTAAAGTTCCGCACCTGCACACTCGACATCAAGTCGAGCGAGGACCGCTGGCGCTGGTACCGTCCTTGCATTTTGGCGAGCATCCGGCAGTGTTCCGCGCCTTGTAACTTGCGCGTGAGTAAGGACGAGTACCGCAAGCAGATTCGCAAGCTGATCCTCATCATGGAAGGCCGAAAAACGCGGCTGATGAAGGAGATGCAGGAGCAGATGCGCGAGGCGAGTGTGAACTTGCAGTTCGAGAAGGCCGCGCGCATCCGCGACGAGGTGGTGGCGCTCGGCAAACTCGAGCTGCGCGGCGACGTGCACAACGACGTGCAGCCCGAGGTGTTCCACATCGACCCGAAGAAGGGGCTACTCGGCCTGCGCAAAGTTTTGGGACTCAAGAAGACGCCGCGCACCATCGAGGGGTTCGATATTGCGCACCTGCAGGGGAGCGAGACGGTGGCGTCGCTGGTGTCGTTCCTCGACGGCCAGCCGTTCAAGAGCGGCTACCGGCGGTTCAAGATCAAGACAGTGCAGGGCGTCGATGACTTTGCGAGTATGCGTGAGGTGATTAGCCGCCGCTTCCAACGTTTGAGTGAAGACGGCGCGGTGTTCCCGGATATTTTGCTCATCGACGGCGGCAAGGGGCAGTTGAACGCCGCACTCGACGCCTTCAACATGCTCGGCATCGAGCCGCCGACGGTGATCTCGCTCGCCAAGCAAGAGGAGGAGATATTCCGACCGGGCGAGTCGGAGTCGATCAAGCTCAGCCGGCACTCGGCGGCGCTGCGGCTGTTGCAGTACGTGCGCGACGAGTCGCACCGGTTCGCGCAGCACTACCACCACATTCTGCGGCGGAAGAAGCTGACGGACTAAGTGCAGGCAACCGTTGGTCTGCCAGTCGGTCATCAAACTCCGGCCGCGAGCAGCCCTATTTCGATGACGTGCAGGAGCGAAACCGTGACGACTCGGTGAGCCGGCCCGCCTGGGCGGCTCGGGTGGGGAACCGCAATGATGGCCGAGGTGTTGCCGACAATCATCATGTCGGGGTGGGCCACTTCGTACACTTCCCCGCCGCTGACTTTCACGCGGAACGGCTCGAACGGCTGCCGGCGAGTAAACCGCAGCAAATCCTCCGCACTCATCGCACACTCCCCACTAAAAAGAACTGCCGGATTAGGCGTCGATAAGGATGGGTTCGATCTGCATGACGTGCGACATCGAAATTGTGACGACGCGGTCGTAGGTGCCGCCGCGCTCGCCCTGGCGCGTCACTCCGATGGTGATCGTGTTGCGGCTGATCATGACTAAATCGGGGTGAACGACTTCGTGGCTCTGTCCGTCGGTCAGCGTGACTCGGAACGGCTGGCGCTTGCTGAAGTCGCGAATGTCGTCGGGTAGCATCGGCCCCGCCCCTCGTCGGATTATATCGCTTTTATGCTACCGCCCCGCCGCCGGCGTGTCCGCTACTGCCGCTACGCCCCACTCCCACGACTGCATACTCTGCAGCCGCGCGCGATCCGTCAGGTCGAAGTGCAAGGGCGTCACGGTAATATACTGTTTGGCGAGCGCATCGACATCGGTGTCGGGGTGCGGCTCGGGGCAGCGGAAGTCGGGGCTGCTCCAGAAGTAGGTGCGGCCGCGCGGGTTGGTGCGGCGGTCGAACTTCTCCACGTACGGTGTAATGTTTTGCGGCATGACTTTGATGCCCGCGATGGGGCCGCGTTCCAGCACGGGAATATTGACGTTGTACAGACTCCCCGCCGGCGGGTTGTGCGCTAGTATTTGGTCGATCACCTGCCGGCAGTAGGCAGCGCCCTTGTGGTAGTCGTGGATTTTCTTGTCGTACTCCAGACTGCACGCAATCGCCGTGTAGCGCAGGAACGCACCCTCGATTGCCGCCGCGACGGTGCCGCTGTAGAGCACATTAATGCCCGCGTTCGAGCCGGCGTTCATGCCGCTAATGATGACATCCGGCGGCTCGGGGAGTAATTCCAAGAGCGCGAGTTTGACGCAATCCGCCGGGCGCCCCTCGACCGCGTAGCCGAGGCGCACGCGCTCGCCGTTCACCTCGTCGAAGACTTCGCTCACCAGCAAGGGCGCGGAGAGCGTGACCGAGTGGCCGGTGGCGCTCTGCTCGGTGGCCGGGGCGACGACGGTGACTTGCCCCAAACTGAGGAGTTGGTCGCGCAGCGCCCGGATGCCGGGGGCGTAGATGCCGTCGTCGTTCGTCAGGAGAATCCGCATGAGCCTGTTGCTCGCACTGGGGGACACGCAGGCAGTGTAGGGAGAAGGGGTAGGGGCTAGGGGAGGGGGCCGGCTCCGATCGCTCTTCCTGCTCTCTATCCCTCGCCCCGATCCCTACTATGAGGGTGTGTCGCGGCGGGGGTGGTGCGGGGGTAGCCGATGCTGGCGAGCATTTTCTGGGAGTTCACGCTCCCGAACTCCGCGACGTGGTTCTACTTCTCGGCGTTCCTGTCGGTGGCGCTCTTTTTCCAGTTCTCGCGCCTCTTAAGCCTGCGCAACTTCGACCTGCTCGCGCTCTATTTGTTCGTGCCGGGGTTCCTATTCATCCAGGACGCGAACCAGAGCGCGGCGTCGGGGCTAGACGACCGCGCGGAGCGCTACGCCGGCTACGGCTGGCTTTTGGGGGCGTCCTTGTACTGGCTGGTGCGCTGCCTCGGCGACCTGGCGGCGGTGCGCCGCCCTCTGGTGACGCCGAACCTCAAGCCGGCGGGCTTGATCTGGTTCGGCGCGGTGCTCGTGATCGGGTTGGTGTCGGTGGCGTTCGGCCGGAGTGCGGACCCGTTCGGCAGCGTCGGGCGTCAGCCGGCGGCGCTGATGGGCATTCAGGAGCGCGCGACCGAGGTCGTGGCCAAGGCGCAGGGGCAGCCGGGCGACTCGGGCGCGAAGACCGCGCGGTTCTGGGTCGAGCGTAGTCTCGCGGTGGTCTGCCACGCGGCGGTGGTGGCGGGGCTGTTCCTGGTGGGGTTCCGGCTGTTCCACGACCTCGAAACCGCGCTCGCGGCGGTGACGCTGTACTTGCTCTTGCCCTACACGGCCTACCACGTCGGGCAGGTCCACCACGTGCTGCCGGCCGCACTGGTGCTGTGGGCGGTCTACTTCTACAACCGCCCCACCTGGGCGGGCGTCTGCCTAGGACTGGCGGCCGGGACGACGTTCTTCCCAGTGCTGCTGGTGCCGGCGTGGGTACAGTTCTACCGCCGCGCGGGCGCCGGGCGATTCCTACTCGGCTTCGGCGGCACGGCACTCGTGGCGCTGTCGCTGACGCTCAGCACGCTGTACCTGGCTGGGCGCTTCCCCGACCAGACGTTCGCGAGTTTGCACCTCGCCGACTGGCAGCCGTGGCGCAAGCCCGCCGCGGAGAGCATCTGGACCGGCGTCAACTGGCCGTACCGGGTGCCGGTGTTCGCCGTGTACGTGCTGTTCGTGCTGGCGAGTTTCCGCTGGCCGCGGGTGCGGAACCTGGGGCAGTTGATTGCGGTGAACGCGGCGACCTTGATCGGCGTGCAGTTCTGGTTCGCCGACCGGGGCGGGCTGTACGTCTTGTGGTACTCGCCGCTGTTGGTATTGATGGTGTTCCGGCCGAGCCTGACCGACTCGACGCCGACACCACCAGGGCCGTGGCCGAGCGCGCGGGCGCTGTTCGGTCGCCGCGCGGGCCGCAGCGAGGGAGAGTTGGCCATCGGGCTTTAAGCACTCAGGGGGCTTTAGAATGAGCGGGCCGAGGCGGGCGGTGCTAGTGCTGGCGGTACTCGGCCTGGCCCTCGGGGCGCTGCCGGTCTACTACCGCGCCACGGCGAGTGTCAAGTACCGCAACTTCCGCGCGGTGGTGCCCGGCGAACTCTACCGCAGCGGCCAACTCACCACCGAGGGGCTAGCCGCCGTCACCACGCAGTACGGCATCCGCACGGTGATTTCCCTGCGCGAGGAAACGAAGCCCGGCGCCGACGGCAAGGCCACGCCCGACAACTCCGAGGCCGAGTATTGCCGGCTGAACAAGATTCGCCACGAGGTGCTGTTGCCCGAGCACTGGTACGCGCCCCCAGGGCAGGCGGTGCCGGTCGAGGGCAACCTGCGCAAATACCTCAGCATCGTCCGCGACCCGTCGCAACGCCCGGTGCTAGTCCACTGCTTCGCCGGCATCCACCGCACCGGGGGCTACGTGGCGCTCTACCGCGTCGAGTGCGAGGGCTGGACGGCCGACGAGGCGATCCGCGAGATGCAGAGCATGGGGACGGTGCGGACGACGTTCGACGACGAGATTCCGAACTACTTGCGGCAGTACCGGCGCGGGCAACTCGACCTCAAGCCGCGCTGATTTGCGCCCCCGATTTCACCCCTCCTCCTTCGTCCTTCATCCCTTGCGGAGGCGACCCGGCGCCGCTATAAACTAGCAGCAGGCGAGGGTGGCGGAATTGGCAGACGCAACAGATTTAGGTTCTGTCGCTCGAAAGGGCGTGGGGGTTCAAGTCCCCCCCTTCGCAATAGGGTCCGGTTCAATCGCGTTCGCCGAACCCGCGCTCGCGTGACAGCGTGATCGGCCTCACAACCCAAACTTGCCGCAGTTCGTCGAACACGACATAGCGGACGGTGAGCGGCCCGACGAAGCCGATCCACTCCGTTCCCGGCTGGGCGAGCAGGTCTCGCAACGGCTCGCCGAACTGCGGGTACAACCTCAGGAGGCGGTCGATCGTCACGAACGCGGTGGCCACCTCTCGGCGGAGGCCAAAATCCGCTGACCGCTCGACCAGTGGCATAACCGAGTCGCGCGCCCGGCCGGAGTAGACAAGTTCGTACAGCACCGGGCGGTCGGGCAGGGTCATTCCGCGCCCTTAGCGATGGCCTCCAACATCGGGAGCAAATCGTCGATGGTGTACCCGCCCTGGGCCTTCGCTTCGGCGAGCAGAGCGAGGGTTTCTTCCTCCGTAGTCGTCGCCTTGGCCCACGCCACGACTTCGGGCGGCACGGGAATCTTCCGAAACAACTCAGCGTCGGACGGGTCGGGCAGCGGGGTCATCGGCGGTCCTCCCTCGGGTTACGGCGACCCCATTGTATCATGTCGGCCGGACGCGACACCGACCGGAGTTGCCGATGCATCCCGTCCACTTTTACAGCACCGCCGATCCGTTCGGCGAGTTCTCGAACTTCTCGCGCTACCCCATTACCCTCGGCGGCGAGCGCTGGCCGACCTTGGAGCACTACTTCCAAGCCCAGAAGTTCGCCGACGCCGCGTACCGCCAACTCATCCGCGCGGCCAAGACGCCGATGATCGCCGCGCGCTTGGGGCGGGACCGCTCGCGGAAACTGCGGCGCGACTGGGAGTCGGTGAAGGTAGCGGTGATGCGCGAGGCCGTGCGGGCGAAGTTCAGCCAGCACCCGGAGCTAGCAGCCCTGCTGCTCTCGACCGGCGAGGCGAAGCTAGTCGAGCGCACCGCGAACGACGCCTACTGGGGCGATGGCGGCGACGGTAGTGGCCAGAACTGACTGGGGCGGATTCTGATGGAGGTGCGCGCCGAGTTGCGCGCCGCTCAGGACGGGGCGGGGCCGTCGGCGTAATCAGTGAGGCCGGCGACCGCCACGCGACGGAGTCGGTCAGTTAAGGTGTCACGCGATCTCTCCCGGCCGGTGGCCAGTCC
>CAXTPM010000080.1:6296-13386 GCA_964245865.1 uncultured Fimbriiglobus sp.
GGAATCCGGCACTTTGCCGGTGCGACCGCGCCCCGTTCCGGCTAAACTACGATGCACGTCAGTCCTACACTCTCGCCCGGTCAGGAACTCCCCTCCATGCCGCGCCGCCCGCTTTGCGCCCTAGCCCTCGCGCTGGGCTTACTAGTCCCTGGGTATGCCGCCGTGGCGCGCCTGCGCCCCGCCGCGCCTGATGCCGCCCCTGTGCCGAGGGTCGCGTGGACCGGCGGGAAGGTCGTCGGCTCGCCCGAGCCGCCGCCACCGTTTCGGGTGACGAGTCCGTTCCCGAAGGTCAAACTCGAACACCCGCTGCACCTCACGCACGAGCCGACCTCGGGGCGGATGTTCGTCACGGCTCAAGCGGGGGCGATCTCGTCGTTCATCCCCGGAGCGGACGCGAAACTCGAGGCGTTCTTCGACCCCAAGCAGCTCAAGTTCCTCGACAAGAGGCCCGACCAGGCGGGGTTCGAGACGGTCTACGGGCTGGCGTTCCACCCGAAGTTTGCCGAGAACCGCACCTGTTTTGTCTGCTACACGCTGCGGGCCAAGAGCGGCACCAAGCCGCCGTTCGCCGACGGCTCGCGCGTCTCGAAGTTTAAGGTGCTCCCCGGCGCGGTTCCGGTAGTCGATTACGCCAGCGAGGTGATTACCGTCACCTTTCCCGGCGGCGGGCACAACGGCGGTGATTTGCACTTCGGCCCCGACGGGATGCTCTACATCTCCACCGGCGACGCGGCCGACCCCAACCCGCCGGACGTGTACCGCACCGGCCAGGACATTACCGATTTGCTCGCCGGTATCCTGCGAGTTGATGTCGATCACCCCGACGCCGGCAAAACATATGGTATTCCGAAGGACAACCCGTTCGTGGGCGTCACGCAGAAGGGCAAGCCCGCACGCGGCGAGGTCTGGGCCTTTGGGCTACGCAACCCCTGGCGGATGAGCTTCGACCGCGGTACGGGCGAACTGTGGGTCGGCGATGTCGGCTGGGAACTCTGGGAGATGGTGCACAAGCCGACCCGTGGGTCGAACCACGGCTGGAGCATCGCCGAGGGGCCGCAGGCGGTCAACACCGACGAACCCCAGGGGCCGACGCCAATCGTCCGGCCCGTGATCGAAATCCCGCACACCGCGGGTGCGAGCATGACCGGCGGCTATGTCTACCAGGGCAAGAAGTTCCCCGAACTCGTCGGCCAATACATTTTCGGCGACTGGGAGACGCGGCGCATCTGGGCCGCGAAGTTCGCCGCCGGCAAGCTGGAGAAGCTCACCGAACTGGTGAAGCCGTCGGTGCGCGTGGTCGCGTTCGGCGAAGACAGAGACGGCGAACTGTTCTTCCTCGACTACGATGTCGGCACCATTCACTCGCTCGAACGGAACCCCGCGACCAACGCCGACGCGGCGAAGTTCCCGCGCACGCTCTCCGCGTCCGGCCTCTATGCCGACGCCGCGAAACACACGCTCGCGCCGGGCGTGCTGCCGTATGCGGTGACTTCGCCGCAGTGGCAGGACTTCAGCACCAGCGAGCATTACGTGGCGCTGCCCGACGGGCAGGCCATCCGCGACTACGTCGAGAAGCGCCCGCTGCCGGGCGATGTCTCGTGGCACAACCTGCGCTACCACTTCCCGGTCAACTCGGTGCTCGTCAAAACCATCTCGCTG
This sequence comes from uncultured Fimbriiglobus sp., assembly GCA_964245865.1. GTDB lineage: Bacteria > Planctomycetota > Planctomycetia > Gemmatales > Gemmataceae > Fimbriiglobus. The sequence goes on from CAXTPM010000080.1 coordinate 7,956, forward strand.
GAGACGGAACACGGCAAGCCCGAGTCGAAGCGGCGCGTCGAGACGCAGCTATTGCACTTCGACGGCCAGAACTGGAACCCGTACACTTACATGTGGCGCGACGACCAGTCGGACGCGGACCTCGTGCGCGCCGACGGGGCCGAGAAGCAACTGACCGTCGCCGGCGACCCCGCGCACGAGGGCGGAATCCGCCGCCAGACCTGGCAGTTCACGAGCCGGGCGCAGTGCTACCAGTGCCACAACTCGTGGGCCGACTACACGCTGGGGTTCAACGCCGACCAACTCAACCGGCCGTCGCCCCACGCCGGGGGCACGAACCAACTCAAACACTTTGCCGAGATTGGGGTCGTGACGCGCATTGGCAAGAACGACAAGCCAGCGACGATGACCGCCAAGGAGTTCGCGCGGGAACCCAAACTCGCCGACCCCAAGGACACCTCGGCGAGCCTGACCGACCGGGCGAAGGGCTACTTCCACGCGAACTGCGGCCACTGCCACCGCTTCGGCGGCGGCGGGGCGGTCGATTTCCAACTCCACGGCGCCGCCGACCCGCTTGACGCGAAACTGCTCACCAAGCCGATGCGCGGGACGTTCGACCTGCCCGAGCCGAAGGTGGTCGCCCCTGGGAACCCCGGCCAATCGGTGGTGATGTACCGCATGGCCAAGTTCGGCGGCGGGCGCATGCCGCACCTCGGCGCGGAACTGCCCGACCCCACCGGGCTGAGCGTGATCGGCGAGTGGATGCAGTCGGCGAAGCCCGACGCCAAGCCGCAACCGGCGGGGCTGAGGTCGGCGCCCGAGGCGATTCGACTCGCGCTCAAGTACCCGGCGATGAGCCAGTCCGAGCAGGCGACCGTCCGCGCGGAGGTCGCCAAACTGCCGGCCGGCAACGTGCGCGAACTCTTCGCCGGCTACCTGCCGCAGACCGGCGAGAAGAAGCTCGGCCCCGGCGGCAAGGCCGACAGTGTCCTCGCTCTTGCCGGCAACGCTGAGAGCGGCGAGAAACTATTGCGGCAGGCGAACTTGCAGTGCCTCAACTGCCACAAGCTCGGCGACGAGGGCAAGAACATTGGCCCGGACCTGACCGCCATCGGCAAGACCCGGCCGCGCGAGCACCTGATCGAGAGCATTCTGGAGCCGTCGAAGAAGATCGAATCGGCGTACATCGCCCACGTAGCGAAGACCGCCGACGGCCGGGTGCTGACCGGCACCATCGTAAAGAAGACGCCGAGGGCGACGGTGTTGCGCACCGCCGAGGGGATCGAAATCACGATCCCGGCCGACGATCTGGAGAGTATCACGCCGTCGCGCGAGTCGCTGATGCCGTCGGGGCTGATCGCGGACCTGACGCCGCAGCAGGCGGCAGACTTGGTGGAGGCGCTGTTTCGGCGCAAATAACTCGCAGCCACTGACCACGCCGAACGCTCAGGGGGACCGCTCTTGGGTGCTCGGCGTGCCCGCGCTACGGGCCGTGGAACAGCAGCCGATCCGGCTCCTCGGCGTACAGGCGTAGGAACTCGGCGAACGACGGCGAGTGCGGGCGCCACGACGGGTCGGGGCCGATTTCGACTACCGGCGCCGGCGCGGCCGGGTCGGGCGAGAGCCTCACAGCGTAGTAGTTCGAGCCGATCATCATGTCGGCGAACACAAACGTCTTCGCCGCGTTGGGCAGCACGAGGTCGATGCCGGTGAAGTCGGGGCTACCGCGCGCGAGTAGGGCGAGCACCAGCACGTTGTAGAGTTTCGAGAACTCCGAGAAGCCGAAGATAAGGCCGTCGCACTCGCAGTCGGGCATGCCGTCGAAGCGGGCGTAGAACGCGCGCATCGCGGCCGGCAGTTTCACGCGGCTGAAGCTCTCGAACTCGTCGAGTTCGGCCTGCGGCACACCGCCGCATCCGCCCCGGCGTCCCGCAGCGCCGCCAAGTCGTCCGCGCCGCGTACCCCGCCGCCAGCGATGAGCCGCACGCCCGTCGGCAGTAGGCGCCGCACCCCGCCGATCAGGCCGAGCGTCGATTGCCCGCCGACGCCGACTTGCGCGAGGTCGAGCACGATGACTTCGGCTAGGTCGGCGACGGCGAGGGCGCGGCGGACGACCTCGAGCGCGCGGCCCACGCTTTCCGGTCCCCTCCCCCCCGGAGGGGGAGGGCTAGGGTGGGGGGGAGGCCCGCTTAATGACAGGGGCGTGGAGCCTCGGCTTGCTTCATCGCGCTGCGGGCCTCCCCCCCACCCTAGCCCTCCCCCTCCGGGGGGGAGGGGACCGGAAGGGGCAGTGCCAGCAGAATCGTAGACCTGAGGTCGCTCGATCCAAGCCGCCGATGCTAGCAACTCGCCCCCGCGCATGTCCAGTGATAGCGTCAGCGGCCCCGTTGGCAATTCCGCCGGCTCGGCCCAAGTCTCGGTGCCAACCACCCAGCGGGTTCCGCGCGGGGCCACGGGCAAGGGCGGGCGGCGCAGGCCCACATCCGCCAGCAGCATCGCCCCCGTCGCCGCAATCTCGCCCATCATCTCTGCTTGCACCGCGCCGCCCCGGATGGCGTCCAAGTCGGCGATGTACAACTCGCTCGACCCCGCCGCAGCTAGTAGGTTCGCCGCGATTGCCCCGGCACTCGCGCCCGGCGGAGCCAGCCGACTGACAACCGGCCGGTAGTTGGCGCGGTCCCCGGCCACGGCGCGCACCACGCGGCCGTTCAGCAAGTCCATCACGGGAATGACCGGCAGCAGGAGCGGGTTCATTAGCGCCGTCGGCTCGGGGCGTTTGTTTGACGGATTCGGGCCACCCTGCTACAATCACGGCTTCCGCCCCAGAAACCGGGTTGGGGGCGTTTCGGACTCAGTGCCACAGGAGACTTTGTGCCGCCTCTCGTTGATGTCAAAGTCCTGCTCGATGCCGGCGTGCACTACGGCCACCGCGCCAGCCGCTGGAACCCCAAGATGCGCCCGTACATTTACGGCAAGCGTAACCTCATTCATATTATCGACCTCCGGGAAACCGTCCGCGGATTGCTCCGCGCGTACCGCTACCTGTCGCAGGTCGTCAGCCGCGGCAAACTCGTGCTGTTCGTCGGCACCAAGCGTCAGGCCAAGGAAATCGTCGAGCGCGAGGCCTGCCGCTGCGGGATGCCGTATGTGAGCGAGCGCTGGCTCGGCGGCACGCTCACCAACTTTAAGACGATCCGCACCCGCCTGAACCGCCTCAAAGAACTCGAAGGCAAGTGGCTCCCCGAGGGCGACAACCCCGCGCGCTACGACATGCAGACCTACATCGAGAGCATGACCACCGACGCGGGCAAGCTCGACCTCGGCAAAGCCCCCGACTCGGCACCGATTCGCTACGTGAAGTCCAAAAAAGAAGTGTCGTCGCTCAACCGCGAATTGCTCAAGATTCGCCGCAACTTGCAGGGCATCCGCGACATGACGCGCCCGCCCGACGCGCTCGTGATCGTCGGGCCGAACCGCGAGCACATTGCCATCAAGGAAGCCAAGCGGATGGGCGTCACCACCATCGCGCTGATCGACACTGACAGTGACCCAGACCCCGTGGACCTGCCGATCCCCGGCAACGACGACAGCATTCGCTCGATCGAAGTGGTCGTCGGCAAGCTGGCCGACGCGATCCTCGAAGGGGCGGCTGCCCTACCGCCGGAGCAGAAGGCGCTGATCAAGCCGCGCACCGCGCCGGCGGCGAACCGCGCGGTGTACGTGCCGGCTATTTCACAGCCCGCGACGATGCCCGGCGCGCCGGCTACCGGAGCGGCGGAGTCGAACGGCGCCGGCGATCACTCCGGCGCCAACGGGGCCGCGAACCCGAACGAAGGCCAGGCCGTCGGGAGCTAAGGTTTCACATCCGGGCACTCTGGGGCGACACACGAGGACGACATGAGTACGATTTCGGCCGCGACGGTCAGCGAACTGCGCAAGCGCACCGACCAGCCGCTGATGGACTGCAAGTCGGCGCTGACCGAGGCCGGCGGCGACATGGAAAAAGCGATTCTTATCCTGAAGTCGCGCAACTCCAAGGTCGGCACCAAGCGCGAGGCCAACGAGGTCGCCGAGGGGCGCGTCGGCGTGTTCATCGACGTGCTGAAGGAAGTCGCCGGCATCGTCGAGATGCGCTGCGAGTCGGCCCCGAGTGCCAAGTCGGGCCAGTTCGTGGACCTCGCCAAAGCCGTCGCCGAAGCCGCCGCGCGGCACCAGGTCGCCGACGTGCCGGAACTCCTGGTGCAGCCGTTCCACAACGCGACGGTCAAGGAGCGGATCGACGAAACCGTCGGACTGATCCGCGAGAAAATGATCGTGCAGCGCTTCGCCCGCCTCTCGGGCGGCGTATTCGGGCAGTACATCCACCACGACGGCACGCTGGGCGTGTTGCTCCAGTGCCACGGTACCTCAAAGGGCGACGACACGGTCGAGGGGCTGCGCGACATCTGCGCCCACGCCGCGGCGATGAACCCAGTCTACCTCAAGCCCGACGAGGTGCCGGAGGCCGAGATCGCTAAGGAGCGTGACCTGGCGATGGCGCAGATCAAGGAAGACCCGAAGAACGCGAGCAAGCCGGCCAACATTGTTGAGAAAATTGCCGAGGGCAAACTCAAAACGTGGATGGGCGAGACCGTGCTGACCGAGCAGCCCCTGGCCAACGCGATGAAGTACCCCGGCACGACCGTGGGCCAACTGCTGACCCGCCTGGGCCTGACGCCCGTGAAGCTGATCCGCTACAAAGTCGGCGCGGTGAGCTTGTAGTGGCCGGTGCCGCCACTTAACTGTTGTATTTTGCGTTAACTGACCACCAACCACTGACCACTGATCACTACCACACATGCCCCACACGAAAAGCGCTTGGAAGCGGCTGCGCTCGAGCGACAAGCGCCGCCGGCGGAACCGCACGACCGCCAAACTCATTCGATTGCAGACCCGCAAGGCGACCGACGCCCTGAAAGGGACCGATGTCGCGCTCGCCACGGCCGAGATCGTCGCCACCGTGAAAAAACTCGACAAGGCCGCGGCACGCAAGGTGATTCACAAGAACAAGGCCGCGCGCCTGAAATCGAAGATGGCCAAGCGGTTGAACCTGCTGGCGAGCGGCAAGGTGCCGGTCGCGACAGCTAAAAAATAGGTATTTGACTGTCAAACATCGAAAGCCCAGGGACACTCGTCTCTGGGCTTTCCTCGTTGACACCCGTACACTGCACCTCTCACGCAAAGTACCGCACCGCGTTCCTGAAAATCAGCATTCCGTCGCCCTCGGGCTTCAGACCATTCCGCGTCCAGTGCGGGTGGTGCGTCCCCAGGATGTGCCGCTCGGGGTGGGGCATTAAGCCGAGAACGCGCCCGGTCGCATCACAGATTCCGGCGATGTCGTCCTGCGAGCCGTTGGGGTTGTGTGGGTACGGCCCGGACTGCCCGGCGGAGTCGGTGTAGCGCAGCACGATCT
>CAXTPM010000081.1:0-3729 GCA_964245865.1 uncultured Fimbriiglobus sp.
CTGCACCGGTCGCTCCGCGTGGAGCAGGATGTTCCGCAGGCGCTGCGGGTCGTGATCCCGCCGGTGACGAACGATTTTATTGCGCTGTTCAAGGACACGGCCGCGTGTAGCATTATTTTAGTGGGGGAGCTGACGCGGCGGCAGAACGAGTTGTTTAACTTCAACCGCGATAAAATCGTCGAGATCGCGCTACTAACCGCCGGGTTATACCTGATGATGAGCTACCCGCTCTCACTCGCCGCGACGTACCTGGAGCGGCGCTTCGACCCCGCCCGGCGCGGCGGGGGTGCGGCGTGATTCGAGTCGAGAATCTGGTCAAGTCGTTCGGGAAGTGTCGCGTTTTGGACGGCGTCAATCTGACGGTGGTGCCCGGCGAGGTGACGGCACTGGTCGGGCCGTCGGGCGGCGGGAAGAGTACGCTGTTGCGCTGCCTGAACGGACTCGAAACGTATACATCGGGGCGAATTGCAGTCTTCGACCACGTGCTGCCGCCGACGGGCGACCGGCCGCACTCGACGCGCACGCTCGTGCCCGTGAGGCGGGCGGTGGGGATGGTGTTCCAGCAGTTTCACCTGTTCCCGCACCTGAGTGTTTTGCACAACGTGATGAGTGGCCCCATGTACGCGCATGGGCGCCCGGCGGAGTCGTGTCGCGCCGAGTGCCTGGCGCTTCTGGCACGGGTGGGCCTGGCCGAGTTCGCGGACGCGGCGCCGGCGCGGCTCTCCGGCGGGCAGCAGCAGCGTGTTGCGATCGCGCGGGCGCTGGCGGTTCACCCGAGGGCGGTGCTGTTCGACGAGCCGACGAGTGCGCTCGACCCGGCGGCGTCGGCGGAGGTGCTGGCCGTGTTCCGGGACTTGGCGTCCTCGGGTCAGACGATGGTGGTGGTCACGCACGACTTCGACCTCGCGCGGCAGGCACACACGGTCCATAGAATGGAAGCCGGGCGCGTGGCGCAGAGCGGCCCGCCGGCGGAAGTTCTGCCGGGCCTGCCGCGCTAGACTCATGCAACGAAGGGGCTGCGATGGCGACTGCAACACTCACCGAGACGGGCGCGAAAATCATCCGCGTCGGGCACAGCCCCGACCCCGACGACGCGTTCATGTTCCACGCGCTGGCGAACGATAAATTGCCGACGGGGAACCTGAAGTTCGTGCACCAACTCGAAGACATCGAGACTCTGAACCGGCGCGCACTGAGGGGCGAGTTGGAGGTATCGGCGGTGAGTATTCATGCGTACGCGTCGCTGCTCGACAAGTACGCACTGCTGCCGAGCGGGTGCAGCATGGGCGACCGCTACGGGCCGATGGTGGTGGCGCGCACGCCGCTGGATATCAAGGACTTGCCGGCGCTTCGGATCGCGGTGCCGGGGACGATGACGACGGCGTTCCTGACGCTAAATCTGTTGTACCACAGCATCGGCGCGGCGGGGAAATTGCAGTATGAAGTTGTGCCGTTCGACGAGATTCTCAACGCGGTCGAGGCGGGCGAATACGACGCGGGGTTAATTATTCACGAGGGGCAGTTGACGTTCCAGAACCAGGGGCTGCACCTCGCGGTGGACCTCGGCGTGTGGTGGCAGGAGCGCACGGGGCTGCCGCTGCCGCTGGGAGGCAATGTGGTGCGCAAAGACCTCGGGCGCGAGACGATGCTCGAAGTGAGCCGGCTGATTAAGGCGAGCATCCAGTATTCCTTGGACCACCGCAAGGAAGCGCTTGAATATGCGCTGAATTATGCACGCGACATGGACTTTGCCCTGGCGGACAAGTTCGTCGGCATGTACGTGAACGACTGGACGCTCGACTACGGCGAGCGTGGGCGGGAGGCAATTCGCAAGTTGTTGGGCGAGGCGCACGCGGCGGGGCTGATCGCCGAGCCGGTGGCGCTCGAGTTCGCGGAGTGACCCGAGTCCCTAAACTGGGTGCATGCTCAGTCTCTACACGTTTAGCGCGCCGCCGTCGCCGTGCGGGTATTTGCCGGATCGGCAGTGGCGGCTGCGCTACGAGGTCGTCGCGGCCATGTCGGCCGACGATTACGCCGGCCGCTTGACGACCGGGTGGCGGCGGTTCGGGTACTCGATTTTCACGCCGGACTGTCCGAACTGTCGGGCGTGCCAAAGTTTGCGCGTACCGACTGACACATTTGTGATGTCGGACTCACAAAAGCGAGTGTGGAGACTCAATTCCGGCGCAGTGCGACTCGAGATCGGCGTGCCGAGTGTGAGTGACGAGAAGTTGGCGCTCTACGACCGCTTCCACGCCTCGCAGTCGCACGTCGTGGGCTGGCCGGAGCGGGGGCCGGAATCGGCGGGGCAGTACGCCGAGACGTTCGTGGAGAACCCGTTCCCGGTCGAGGAGTGGTGCTACTACTTCGAGGGCAAGTTGGTCGGCGTGGGGTACGTTGACCCCCTGCCGGTGGGGCCGTCGGCGGTGTATTTCTTCCACGACCCGGAGTTGCGGAAACGCTCACTCGGCACGTTTAATGTGCTGAGTATCATCGATGTTGCGCGGCGGCAGGGGATGCCGCACGTGTACTTGGGGTTCATGGTCGAGGGGTGTCGAAGTTTGGAGTATAAGGCGAAGTTCCGGCCGAACGAGGTGCTGGTCGGCGGGGCGTGGGTCGGGGGCCGGCCGGCGAAGAGACCTCACCCCCCCGGCCCCCCTCTCCCAGGAGGAGAGGGGGGAGAAGCGTACTAGGCCAGTGGCAGCGGGTCGCAGGACTTTCGGAAGCCCGCCATTGTTTGACGCAGTGAACGAGGCCCACCCCCTCTCCTTTCGGGAGAGGGGGCCGGGGGGTGAGGTCGCTTGGCTGGGGTGCATCATGTCCACCGAAGAATCCCTGCTTGCCGCGATCGTCGCCGACCCCGAGTCGGACGTGCTGCGGCTGGTGTACGCCGACTGGCTAGAGGAGAACGGCCAAGAGGCGCGGGCGAAGTTCATCCGGGCGCGGCTGGTACTCGACGGCGGGCGACCGGAGTTCGGGGCGTATGCGGACGCGCTCGAGGCGCTGCGGGATTGCGGATACTCGCCGGGGGCGGTGGAGTTGCCGGCGGGGTTCCGGTACGAGCCGGCTTCGACTGAGGTGGGCGACTGGTGCGAGCGCGGGCTACCGTCGCTGGCCGCGTGTGGATGGGAGCTGCAAGGGGACGCCGAGGTCGATTGGCTCGCGGCGCGACTTCCGGCGGTGATTGCCTCGACGCCGGTTCGTGGACTTTTCGTGCGATTCCACGAGTGGAATTGCGCGGCACTGTTCCGGTCTGCGGTCGAGTCCCCTGCGGCCGGCGAACTCGTCCGCTTGTCGTATTGGAACGGCAGGCTCGGCGGCACCGACGTTTGCGAGAAGACGGCCGCCCTCGTCGGTTCGGCGCTGGCGTACAACGTCAGGAGGCTGGACTTGTGGCCAGGAGTGCGCGACGACGCGACGGCCGAGGCGCTTGTCGCGGCCCCCTTCGGGCGGCTGAAGCGGTTCGGCCAGGACACGCGGAGTAGCCGCCTGCTGGAGGCGCCGTGGCTGGTCCAACTTGAGGACTGGTCCACGAAGCTGCCGCCGGGCGAGTCGGGGCCGGTGGTTCTGCCGGCCCTGCACACGCTGCGACTGGGGTGGGCGTACAACGGCGAAATTAGTGCGATGGGGCGGAACGCGGAACTGCCGATGCTACGCCGGCTCACGCTCGAAAATGCCGACTTGCGTGGCGATGCGGCGCGGGACTTAGCCGGGCTTCGGTGCGGCGAA
>CAXTPM010000081.1:3739-13367 GCA_964245865.1 uncultured Fimbriiglobus sp.
TCGAACTGGTGCTCGAAGACTGCTGGCTCGACGCCGCCGATTGGGCAGCACTGCTGGCCACGCCCTGGGCGCGCCGGCTGGAAGTGCTGCGCCTCGAAGACAGTCATTATCGGTTGGCCGGCTTCGCAGACGGCTTAGCCGCGAGTGCCTGCGCGCAGTACCTGCGGATACTCGAGATCACTGGCTGCCCGGAGTCAGAACTGGGAGTGTTCGGGGACGACATAGCGTTCCCGGCGCTGACGACGTTCGAGATGCACGTCCCGGACTGACGGCCCCGCGCTTTTCCCCGAACCGCCCCCGCCCGCCCGGCGTACCTCTCCTACACGCAAGCCCGAGTTCTCCGCCCGAGGTGCCGCCGGTGGCCGCCGAAACGCTCGTCGAAATCCGAAGCCTCACCAAGCTCTACCGCGACTTCTGGGGGCGACCCAAGAAGACCGCGCTCAACGCCCTCGACTTGCAAATCTACAAGGGCGAAATCTTCGGCCTGCTCGGCCCCAACGGCTCGGGCAAGACGACTACCATCAAGCTGTTGCTCGGGCTACTGTTCCCGACATCGGGCGAGGCGACGGTGTTCGGCCAGCCGGCCGCGAAGGTCGAGAAGAACGAGAAGATCGGTTATCTGCCCGAAGAGTCGTACCTGTACCGCTTCCTGAACGCCGAGGAGACGCTCGACTTCTACGGGCGGCTGTTCGACATTCCGGCCGATGTCCGGCGCAAGCGGGCGGCGGAACTCATCGACCTTGTGGGGCTGTCGGGCGACAAGAAGCGCATTTTGCGCGAATACTCCAAGGGGATGCGGCAGCGCATCGGGTTGGCACAAGCCCTCATCAACGACCCCGACCTGGTAATCCTCGACGAGCCGACTTCGGGCCTGGACCCGTTGGGCACGCGCTGGATGAAGGATTTGATTCTCGACCTGCGCAAGCGCGGCAAGACGGTGCTGATGTGCAGCCACCGCCTCGAAGATGTCCAGGATGTCTGCGACCGCGTCGCCATTTTGTACAACGGCGACCTCCAAGAGCAGGGCCGGGTGGACAAGCTCATCGAGGACGCGAAGCGGCTGGAGTTGCGCGCCACCGGCGTCGAACTCACCGACGGCCTGAGGGCTGAACTGTCGGCCGTCATCGCCAAGCACGGCGGGACGCTCGAAGCGTTCGGGCACCCGACGACCACGCTGGAAGACCTGTTCCTGCGGATCATCGAGGAGTCCCGCGCCCGGCCGGGCCGGCGCTACCTGCCGCCGGTCGAGGCAACCAACGGCGCGGCCACTCCGGCGACGGCGGCGAAGTAGACGCGAACGCGAATCTCGGCACACGGCCCACACGACCACGACTGAGGCGGCAGCGATGACTTCGGCCAGTTTGCTCGGCGTGCTCATTCTCGACCGCGACCCCTACGTCTTCGCCGACTTCCTGGGGCTGTTCCAGGCGTGGCTGCAGGACGCCGGCGGCTTCGCGTTCGTCGGCCTCATCGCGTACATTTTGTACGCGATTCGGATGCCCCCGGAGCAGGCAGCGTCCGCGAAGGACCGCGCGGGGGTGTCACCGTTCATGCTGGCGATGCTCGTGCTGTCGCTCTTATTCTTCGTGCTCACGATTGTGCTGTTGATCGCCGGGAAGGGCGAGGACTTCACCAACGCCCGGCCGTTCGTGTCGGACCCCGGCTCGTATGTGAAGTACGTGCCGCCGAAGTTCTCCCTGAACCTGCGGCCGATTACCCTCATGCTCGGCGGCTTGTTCGCGCTGTTGGGCGTCGGCGAGCCGTTCGCGCGCAGCCTCGCCAAAATTAAGTGGCGGCGGCTGTGGGCGCTCTCGATTCTGAGCTTCCGCGAGGCGGTGCGCAACCGGCTGTTTTGGATTTTCCTGCTGATCCTGGTGCCCGCGTTCTTCCCCGCGAAGTGGTTCGCGCCGGTGAAGCCCGAGGACGAACTCCGCAGTACGCTCTCGATCACCAGTGCGTTCATGAACGTGATCCTGCTCGTCCCGGCCGCGCTCCTGGCGGCGTTCAGCATCCCCAACGACATCAAGAACCAGAACCTCTACACCGTGGTCACCAAACCCGTGGAGCGCTTCGAGGTCGTGTTGGGCCGCTTCATCGGCTACTCGGGCCTGATGACGATCGCCCTCGCGGCCGTCATGCTCGTGAGTTGGGCGTTCATCCGCAGTGCCGGCATCGACGAGAGCGCCCGCAAGGAGTCGTTCAAGGCCCGCATGCCCCTGCGCGGCACGATGGCGTTCCAGTCGCGCAAAGTGGACTTCAGCGGCACCGATGTCGGGCGCGAGTTTAACTACCGCAAGTACATCGCCGGCGACCCGACTAGCCCGCAGCGCGCGGTCTGGTCGTTCGACAAACTCCCCGCCGCGCTGGGGCGCGTCGCCGACCCGAATACCGCCGCGGTGCCGGTCGAGTTCACCTTTGACATCTACCGCATGACTAAGGGCGTCGAGAACCGCGGCGTGGACCTGACGATCCGCGTGGTGACGCACAACGCCGGCCAAGTCCCGCCGGTGGACCCCAAGGACTCGACCTGGAAGTGGGCCGACGCCGCAAAGGAGCGCGAGTACGCCGCCGAATCGTCTCGGCTGGCGCGGCAGGTCCGGGGCTTGCGCGAGGGCGAGGACGTGAACGCCGAGGCGGTGTTCGCGGCCGCGGCGCCCGGCGGGCCGGGGTGGAAAGAACTCAACGAACTGACCGAGAAGTTCGGCTACTACGAACTGACGGGCAAGGAGATCGCCGACTTCCGCCCGGCGGGCATCGAAGTCCCCGCCGGGCTGTTCAAGAACGCCCTGGCGAGTAGCCCCGCGCCCGACCCCAAAGACCCCAAGGCCAAGCCGGCGCTCCTGAAGATATACGTGAAATGCACCACCGCCGGGCAGATGCTCGGCATGGCCGAGGGCGACCTGTTCGTCCTCGAAGGCGAGCGCGGGTTCGACCAGAACTACTTCAAGTCCGCCATCGGCCTCTGGTGCCGCATCTTGATCCTGATCGGCATCGCGGTAGTCTTGAGCACCTACCTCGCCGCCGTTGTGGCCCTGCTCGGCTCGCTGCTGTTGTTCGTGCTGGGCTACTTCACCGAGCACATCTCGGACGTGGCCAGCGGGCAGAGCTACGCCGGTGGGCCGTTCAAGGCAATTACCTCGCTCTTGAAGGCCGAGCAGCCGACCGCGCAGCCCGACGCGAACAGCCTCGTCACCGGCGCGGTCGCCACGGCCGACCAGTTCAACGCCTGGGGCTTCCGGCGGGTCATCAACATGATCCCCGATGTCGAGGGCTTCTCGTGGACGAGCTACGTCAAAGAGGGCTTCGACGTGCCGGCCGAGTGCCTGGTGATGAACGTCATCGTCACCGTCGGGTATTTGCTGCCGTGGTTCGTGCTCGGGTACTATTTGATGCGCTCGCGCGAGGTCGCCGAGTAGTTTCTATACAAGTCGAAGGTCACACTCCCACTCAGGTGGAACGGATATGGCGAGTTCTTCGAGTTCCTACCAGCGCGCGATCAAGCGGCGAAAGTATTTCTACTACCCCGCCGCGATCCTCGCGCTGTTCACCCTGAGCATCCTGTGGCGCGGCAAGGTTCCCGTGCCACTGTCGCGCTCCTCGGAGGTGGCCCAAGCCCTCACGAGTGCTTCGATCCAGGGCCAGGCCGAGCGCAAGGAGCTGCGCGAACTCGACCAGGGCGACGCCGACGTGCTCGGCACCGCGCTGCGCCTCACGCTCTTCGGCAGCCGCGGCGTGGCGATTACCGCGCTCTGGACCGGGGCGATCCAGAAGCAGCGGCGCAACGAGTTCCACGAGTTCGAGCTGCTGGTGCGCACCGTTACCAAGTTGCAGCCGAACTTCATCACGCCGTGGATTTTCCAGAGCTGGAACATCGCCTACAACGTCTCGGTCGAGCACGACAAACTCGGCGATATGTACTTCTACATCGCCCGCGGCATCGAGTTGCTGCGCGACGGCGACAAGGTCAACACCAAGAAGACCGTCATCGACGATAAGGTGCGCGAACTCGGCTCGCCGGACATTCGCCACCAGATCGGGTTCTACTACCAGAATAAGTTTAGCGTCTCGGACAAGGTGAGCACGCTGCGCAGCCTGATGCAACTGAGCTGCATCAAGCCGGCCGACCGGCGTGCCAGCGCGCTCGAAATCCCAGGGCAGGGCGTGAACGCGGTGGCGTTCCGGCGCTTCTGCGAGGAGAACCCGCAGTTGGTGCGGCGCCTGCGCAACAAGCTCGACTGCCAGCGGCCGGAGCAAGTGGTGCAGTTCCTGGCCGACAACGAGAAGGTGCCCACACTCTACAAGAACGACAACGAACTCGCCTCGGTGGACGACCGCTTCCCGACGCTGCCCAAGCACTTCGACGAGTCGCCGGACGAGTACAACCCCGACTCGCCGATGGACGACACGTTCAACGCCTTCCACGCCGCGCGCGCCTGGTTCGCTTACGGCCTACCCATCGTGCCGCCGGGCAAGGTCGATGCGGGGGGCGAGCCGCTGCCGTGGACCGCGCCGGCCCCCGGCGAGTACGACCAGAGGCGCTACCGGATGCCGCGCGCCCCGGCGCTGATTATCTACAAGCAGGCCGCGCCCCGCGCCCAGACTTACCTCGCCGACCAGCTCACCAAAGAGGGCTGGTTCGACGCCGCGACCGCTTGGAGTCCCGACGAGCGCGCGAGCGCCGAGACCGCGTGGCTGGGGTCGCCGGGCGAGGGTCGGGCGCTCAAGACCAAGTCGAGCGCGCAAGAGCAGTGGCAGAAGGCCGCACAGCTCTGGAGCCGCCACGGCGAGGAGAACGCGATGACGATCTCCGACGCCCGCCGCGCGGTCCTACAAGAGCGCTCGGGGCTGCGCGGCGCGCCCGCCCAACTGCCGCCGGAGGACATGTCGCCCGAGGAGCTGGCGGCGCGCGGTCTGACCCGCGAGCGCGTCGAGGCGATCAAGGCACTCGTGTACCTCGACCAGAACCGCAGCATGACCAACTTCGACTTCTTCCTGAACCAGGCCAAGGCCGAGGGCGACCCGGTGACGGTGCAGGCGCGCAAGGCTCTGGCCGAAGCGGAGTCGGCGAAGGCAGTCGGGTCGGACCTGCTCGCCGCCGAGCGCTACCGCACCGCGCTCGCGTACTGGCGGCAGGCGCTGATTCAGTTCCCCGACTTCCACCGCCCGCAGGCCGGGGGGCAGACCGCCACCGAGGAATCGACCTACGAGTACGAACTGGCGCTGACCGACCTGTTGCGCTTCAGCGGCCCGACGCGCGAGCGCGCCAAGGCGCTCGCGAGCACGATGGCCTCGGTCCTAGGCCCGGTGAGCTACGCCGCCGAGGAGGACTTGCGCCAGGCGACCGCCGAGGACGAGGCGCTCACGCAGATCGCCCTGGAGTCGATCCTCTCGGACGCGCGCTACCTCAAGCCGCAGCCCGGCGACCCGCGCGCCGACGCCCGCGCGGAGATCGAGAAGCTCGCGGCCGGGAAGCCCGCCGCCGAGCGCGACGCGATCGCGCGCGGGGTCTTGAACTCCCCGAAGTATTCGTGGATGAAGGAGTTCAAGTACGAGGTGCAAAAGAGCGGCGCGGGGATCGACCCGCGCGCCTACTGGGTGTCGCCGGAGGTGCGCGAGGCGACCCGCGAGCGCATGGGCCGCGTGCGCCGCACGGTGCAGCCCGAGGCGCCCCCCGGCGACCCGGCCGCGCCGGCGGCGGCGGAGGTGATGCCGCGGTAGCCTTTGACTCCAGTGCCCTCCCCCTTGAGGGGGAGGACTAGGGTGGGGGGTTAGCTCGCCAAGAACAACAGACTCGAACCTACTTCGACGCCCTACGTACTAGGCCTGCCACCCCCCACCCTGGCCCTCCCCCTCAAGGGGGGAGGGGACTGGAAGTCCGCCGTGCCCCCCACCGCGCTGGCCGTCCTGGCCCACCCCGACGACGCCGAGTTCCTCTGCGCCGGCACGCTGGTGCGCCTGGCGCGCGAGCACGGCTACGCGCTGCACATCGTGAGCATGACCCCCGGCGACTGCGGCACGACCGACCGCGACCCGGCCGACATTGCCTCGGTTCGGCGGGCCGAGGCGGCGAGGGCGGCGGCGCTCGCCGGGGCGGCGTTCGAGTGCCTGGAGGAGCGCGACTTGCGCGTGACCTACACCGAAGCGGCGCTCGAAAAAATCGTGCGCCTGTTCCGGCGCGTGCGGCCGGGCGTGGTGTTCACGCACAGCCCCGACGACTACCACCTCGACCACGAGGGCACCTCGCGCCTGGCGCGTGCCGCCGCGTTCGCCGCGCCGATCCGCAACTTCCTCCCCGGCGAAGACCCGCCCGGCGGGCTGGCGGTGCCGACGCTCTACTACTGTGACCCGCTGGAAGGCAAAGACATCTTCGGCCGCGCGATCGAGCCGGGGGTGCGGGTCGATGTGACCGGGGTCATCGAACTCAAGACCGCGATGCTGTCGTGCCACGCCAGTCAGCGCGGGTGGCTGCGGGCGCACCACGGGGTGGACGAGTTCGCCGAGTCGATGCGCGCCTGGGCGGCGACCCAGGGGGCCGCGGCGGGGGTGGCGTTCGCCGAGGGGTTCCGCCAGCACCGGGGCCACGGCTACCCGCAGGCGTGCGCGCTGTCGGAGTTACTGGGCGCCGACGGCCGGGTCGTGTGAGGATTCGGCGGAAATCGCGGCGAGTTCGCGCCCGGCGCTTGACACGGGCACGGCACTTCTTACAAAGATGGCCTTGAATCGACCCGATCCGCCCCCCGCGCGCGGCACTCGAATGTGAGCGCCCTCCGGCGGGCCGGACCCCCGCAGCACCCCGCTTTCGGACGGCTTGCATGACCCCCGGCGACGAGACGACCCCCACCGCCACGGCCCCCCATCCGCTGGAGACCGCGGAGGCCGCGCCGGCCGAGGCGCCGGAGGCGACCACCCCGCCCCCGCTGGCCGAGCTGCCCGCGCCCCCGGCCGGCGACGCCGGGCCGGCCCCCGAGCTGGCCACCGGCACCGTTGCGGTCATCGGCGAGGCGCCCGAGGCTCCGGCGCCCGAGGCCGACGCGCCGCCCGAGGCCGACGCCCCGCCGAGCATCGACGCGCTCGGGGAGCCGGGCGCCCCGCCGCGCGCCCCGGCCCTGCCGCCGCAGCCGGTGCCGCAGGTGACGCCCGCGCCGTCGCCGCAAGACCTCTCGCGCGTCGCCCAAGACTTGCAGATTCGCAAGGTGCAGGTCGAGGAGACCGTCCGGCTTTTGGACGACGACAACACCGTGCCGTTCATCACCCGCTACCGCAAGGAGCGCACGGGGGGGCTGGACGAGACGCAGATTCGCCGCATTCAGTCGCGCGTGAAGTTCCTGCGCGACCTCGCCGGGCGCAAGCAGACGATCCTCAAGAGCGTGGCCAACCAGGGGCGCCTCAACGACGACTTCGTCGGCGCGGTGATGGTCGCCGAGAGCCAGAAGCGCCTGGACGACCTGTACCTGCCGTTCAAGGTCAAGAAGAAAACCCTGGCGAGTGAGGCGCGCGACAAGGGACTCGAACCCCTCGCCACCGCCATTTACAACCGCGACCCGGCCGTCGAGAACCTGGCCGAAATCCTGCCGGGCATGGTCGATGGCTGGAAGCAACTTCACGACGTGAACGACGTACTCACCGGCGTGCGCCACATTCTGGCCGAGATGGTCGCTGAGACGGCCGCGGTGCGCGGGAGCCTACGGCAGTTCCTGTGGGCGACCGCCGAACTCGTGAGCACCAAAGTCGAGAACGTCCCCGAGGGCAAAGGCTCGGAGTACCGCGACTACTTTGCGTTCCGCGAGGGCGTGCGCGCGATGCCGCCGCACCGAGTGCTCGCGGTGAACCGGGGCGAGCGCGAGAACATCGTGCGCCTCAAGATGGAGTGGAACGCCGAGGAGGCGAAGTCGCTGGCCCTGGCGCAACTGCCACTGGGCGACCACCCGCACCGCGACATCATTCTGCCGGCCGTCGATGACGCGCTGAACCGGCTGCTGCTGCCGAGCCTGGAGCGCGAGATTCGCCGGGAACTGACCGAGTTCGCGCAGGACCACGCGGTCGATATCTTCTCGCGCAACCTGCACAGCCTGCTCATGCGCCCGCCCTTGGGCGGTCAGGCGGTACTGGCCATCGACCCCGGCATCCGCACCGGCTGCAAGCTCGCGGTGCTCGACGCCACGGGCAAGCTGCTCGAAGACGCGGTGATCTACCCGCACCCGCCGCACAAAAAAGTCGCCGAGGCGGTGCGGAAGCTCGAGCAGTTGATCCGCAAGTACCAGACGCGCATCATTGCGATCGGCAACGGCACCGCGTGCCGCGAGACCGAGCAGTTGGTGAGTGACCTGATCGCCGAACTGGCCGAGGCGCGGACCAACCCCGCGCCGGCGGCGTCGCCCATCGGCAGCGCCACTACCGAGACGGCCACCAGCGAGATGCCGGCCGAAGTTGCCGCGCCGCCCGAGATGGCCGGGGCGCCGGTCGAGACGATGACGGTCGCGCCCGACATCTTGGGGCCGGCCGAAACCACGCTGGTGACGCACGAACTCGGCGGCGAGATTACCGCCGCGCCAGCCCCAGGTGACGCGGCCACGGCCGAGGCGCGGGCCGACGACGCGCCGGCCGAGTCGATCGCCACGCCGGTGTCGCCGCCGCCCGCGGCCGTTGCCCCCCCGCCGGAGCCGATCTCGCTCGACGGCCTGCCGCCGGCGCCCGAAGACCTCGCCTACGTCGTGGTCAACGAGGCGGGCGCGAGCGACTACTCGGCCTCGCCGTTGGCCAAGGAGGAGTTCCCCGAACTCGACGCCACCACTCGCGGTACGATTTCGATCGGCCGGCGGCTGCAAGACCCGCTCGCGGAACTGGTGAAGGTCGATCCGCAGCACGTCGGCGTCGGGCTGTACCAGCACGATGTCCGGCCAAAGTACCTGAAAGAGTCGGTCGAGACGGTCATCGAGAGTTGCGTCAACGCCGTCGGCATCGATCTCAACACCGCGTCGGTGCCGCTGCTGCGGCACGTCTCGGGGCTGAACCAGTTGGTCGCCCGGCAGGTGGTCGAGTTCCGCCAGTCGAACGGGCCGTTCCGCAGCCGGGCGCAGTTGATGGGCGTGCCGCAGATGGGCGAGGCGCGCTTCACCCAGGCGGCGGGCTTCCTCAAGATCAGCGGCGGCGACGAGCCGCTGGACATGACGTGGGTCCACCCCGAGAGCTACGACCTCGCCCGGCGGGTGCTCGCGGAACTCGGCTTCGAGCCGGCCGACGTGCTCGACCGCGCCAAGTTGCCGGCGATCCACGAGAAGCTGAACCAGAACCACCCCAACGACCTCGCGGAGAAACTCGGTGCCGGCGCCCCCACGGTGCGGGACATTTACGACGCGATCGCTCGGCCCGGCCGCGACCCGCGCGAGGACCGGCCGCTGCCGATCTTCCGCAAGGGCGTGCTCAAGCTCGAAGACCTCACGCCGGGGATGGAGCTGCGCGGTGAAGTCCTGAACGTGGTCGATTTCGGCGCGTTCGTCGATGTCGGCCTCAAAGACTCGGGGCTGGTCCACATCAGCCAAATCGCCAACCGCTTCATCAAGTCGCCCTACGAAGTCATCAGTGTGGGCGACGTGGTGAGCGTGTGGGTGATGACGGTCGATAACGACCG
>CAXTPM010000082.1:0-13338 GCA_964245865.1 uncultured Fimbriiglobus sp.
GTTCTTCGTCGCCGAGGCGTTCACCGGCAAGTCGGGCAACTTCACCACGCTCGCGGACACCATCCGCAGCTTCAAGGAACTGTGCGACGGCAAGCACGACGCCTTGCCTGAGGGGGCGTTCATGTACGTCGGCAGCATCGACGAGGCCGAGGAGGCCGCGAAGAGGATGGCGGGCAAGTAATGGCGAGTGGTCAGTGGTCAGTGGTCGGTGAAGAGGAGCGAAAATGTCGAGCGCGTCGGCGGCGGGTGGGGCGATCCGGGTGAGCGTAGTGACGCCGGAGCGGGCGGTGCTCGAGGCCGGCGCGGACTTCGTCGTGCTCCCCTTATTCGACGGCGAGATCGGCGTCGGGCGTGGGCACTCGGCGTTCGTCGGCCAACTCGCGCCGGGCGAGTTCCGCTACCGCTCCGGTGGGACTAGCCACCGCTACTACATCGACGGCGGGTTCGCCCAAGTCCGGGGCGATGTCGTCACGGTGCTCACCGCCAAGGCCGTGCGGGCCGAGGACTTGAGCGTCGCGCAGGCGACCGAGGCGCGGGCCGCGGCCGAGGCGCTGCCGGCGGCGGGGTTCGTGGAGGCGAGCGCGCGCACCAGGGCCGTCGAGCGCGCCGCGGCCATGGGGCGCGTGGCGGCGAAGGGCGCCGTCTAGGCGGCGGGGCGGTGCACGACTTCCCGGCGATTCTCGCCGAAATCCTCGCCACGCACGCGCTGCCCGCCTGGGGCATCCACGGCGTCGCCCACTGGTCGCGCGTGGCCGAGGCGGGGGCGCTCCTCGCCGCGGCGACCGGCGCCGACGCGGAGGTGGTCGAACTGTTCGCCCTCTTCCACGACTCGCGCCGGCTCGACGACGGCAACGACCCCGGCCACGGCCTGCGCGGCGGCGAGTTCGCCCGCTCCTTGCGCGGCCGGCTGGTCCACCTCAGCGACGACCGCTTCGAGTTGCTGTTCGAGGCGTGCCGGCTCCACACCGACGGCCGCACCACGGGCGACCCGACCCTGCTGGCGTGCTGGGACGCGGACCGGCTGGACTTGTGGCGGGTCGGCATCACGCCGGCGCGGCACCGGCTGTGTACGGGGGCGGCGCGGGGGCTGGTGGGCTGGTCCTGGGGTCGTTTCGCTGAGGGAGGGGCGTGGGGCCAGGCGCTAGATCGGTGGGGCTACACGGGGGCGATTTCGCCGGGGGTTTAGTTCGGTCACGTCTAAATCCGCAGGTCGAAGACTGGCCCGCACTGGCCGGCAATCGCGGGGTCGAGCCACAGGCTCACGAGGCTCGGCACTAAACCCATCACCGCGAGCGTGGCGAGTAGCCCCGCGAGGGAGAGCAGTTCGAGCGCGTCGAGGTCGTCGGGGGTACGGCGGTCGAGTCCCGGCGTGAGACTCAGGTTCGCGGCGAGCCAGAGGCGGTGGGCGACCAGGGCGAAGACGGCGAGCGCGGCCGCGCCGCCACGCCAGGGGCAACTCCGCAGGGTGGCGTTCAGGCAGTCGAGGCTGGCGAGGAAGACGCCCGAGCCGGGGACGGCGGCGCCGGCGAGTAAGGCCAGTGCCCCGAGGGCGGCGAGGCGGGGCGCGAGACCGGCGAGGGCGCCGACGGAGGCCGGGTCGGCGCCCCCGAAGCGGCGCGTCAGGCTCGCGGCGAGGGCCAGCAGCCCGGCGACGGCGAGGGCGTTGGCCCCCAAGAGCGCGGCGGCGCCCGAAACGCCGTTCGCCCACGCGACCCGCTCATCGCCTTTGGCGAACACCGCCAGCGTGACCAGTCCCCCGGCGGCGAGGGTCTGGCCGCAGGCGACGGCTTGGAGTCTGCCGCCGGCCGCCGACACTAGCAGCCCGCCGAGCATCGCCACGGTGCCGATGCTCGCCATGAGGCTAGCACAATCCCGCGCGGCCAGGGGGGCCAGCGCCCAGCCGTAGCGGAGCAGGGTGGAGCCGCCGAGCGCCGTGAGGCCGACTAGCACGGGGATCAGGAACGCGGCCGGCGGGGCCATCGCGCCGCCGACCAGGTTCGCCAGTTGCCACGGGGCAATCAGCAGCCGCGCGAGCGCGGCGAACGCCACGAGGCCGAACACCAGGCGCTGGCCGCGCGGCGTGCCGGCGAACTGCGCGGCGACGCGCCCGAGCGCGGCGGCGCGGTCCACTCCTGGGGCGAGGTCGGCCACGCGGTCGGGGTCGGCGCCGAGCTTGGGCAACTCGACGGCGCGGTCGCGCACGGCTAGGCGGTCGGATTGTCCGGTGTGGATCAGCGTCGCGGCCCGCTGGAAGCGCGCGAGCGCCACGGGGTCGAGGCGGTGCACACTCGCGGTTGCTTCGGCGACCTCGGGCGGGGTGCGCGGCTCAAGTTGGCGCAACTCCGCGGCGCCCGCCGCGACTTCCCCGGCCGGCACCACGTCGCGCACGTCCGCGCCGTGCAGCGTCAGAACCGCCACGGCCAGGCTCGCGGCAGCGAGGCCGTGCAGCACCAGCGCGCGCGGCCGCAGCACGCCCCAACTGGCCAGTAGGCCCAGGCAGCACGCCACGCCGAGTTCGCCGAACGCCAGGAACAGCACCAAGTCGAGGCTGAGCAATGCACCCGTGAACGCGCCGACACTTGCGAGGGTGAGGGCCAGCGGCACACTCACGGGGCCGGGCTCCTGCCAACTACTCAGGACTGCGGCGAACGCGGCGGCGTTCAGTGTGAGGATTAGTAGCAGACTCAGCCCGTCGAGTCCGAGCGCGAAGTCGAGGTCGAGCCGGCCGAGCCACACCCGGCGGACCACGAGGTCGTCGTTGCGGAACGGCTTGGGCACCGCCTCGCTGGCGTCGGCGGACTGCTGCTCGCTCCGCGAATCGAGGCGCGCGGCGGGGTGGTACAGGCTGCGCACGCTGCGGTCGGAGTAGCCGTCGAGGAGGGTGTGGTAGTCCACCAGCCGGCACGACGCGAGTGTGAGGCTGCAAGCGAGGCCGGCGAGTGCCAGCCAGCGCGCCAGTTCGCCGCGCCGCGCCGGCACAACCGCTACCACTAGCGCGAACGCTAGTGGCACGGCGATTTGGGCGCTGAGCGTGAACAGGTCGAGTTCGCGGCCACCGCTGGGGGTGAGGAAGTCGAGCACGGCTTAGCCCCAGGTCACGACGGCCGGCTCGAAGCTGTTCGGCAGGTTCGCGTGCTTGGGCAGCACGCGCACGCTCAGGCCGAACTGGCCGCTCGCGGGGCAGGGCATGACGCCGGTAAACGTGAACGAGCCGCCGCCGTTGGACTGGGCGGTCAGCGGCGTGGCCACGGGGTCGGCGATCTCGCCCATACTGTCCAGCAGGCCGTGGCAGACTTCGACCGCCACGTCCGCCGGGCTGAGCGTGCCGAGGTGGACGCGTGCGGTGACGGGGAACTCGCCTCCGACGCGCAACAGTTGATCCGTGGGGGCATCGACCGATTCGACGCGCACCTCGGCCCACGCCGCGAGCACCTTCTTGCGCCACTGCGCCAGTTCGGTCGCCGCACGCAGGTGGTCGGCGGTGAGGGTCGTGGCGCGGGCGTGGCTCGGCAGGTAGCAGAGTTTGAGGTAGTCCTCGACCATGCGGTTGGTGTTGAACGCGGGGATGAGTGTGGAGATGCTGCGCTTCATGCGGCGAATCCAGTTGCGCGGCAGTTTCTCGTGGTCGCGGTCGTAAAACAGGGGCATGATGTCGCGCTCGATCAGTTCGTACAACTGCCGGCTCTCGACCTCGTCTTGGTAGTGCAGGTCGGCGTACTCCTCGCCGGAGCCGATGGCCCAGCCGTTGTCGCCGTCGTAGCCCTCGACCCACCAGCCGTCGAGGATCGAGCAGTTCAGCCCGCCGTTGACGGCCACCTTCATGCCACTCGTACCCGAGGCTTCTAGGGGGCGGCGCGGGTTGTTGAGCCAGACATCGACCCCGTGGACGAGGTGGCGCGCGACGTTCATGTCGTAGTCTTCGAGGAACACCACGTGCTTGCGGAACTCCGGGCGGCGCGCCTGCTGCACCACGCGCGAGATCAGTTCCTTGCCGCCGTTGTCCTTGGGGTGCGCCTTGCCGCTGAAGACGAACTGCACCGGGCGCTTCTCGTCACTTAGAATGCGCACCAGGCGCTCGTGGTCGCGGAACACCAAGTCGCCCCGCTTGTAGGTCGCAAACCGGCGCGCGAACCCGATGGTGAGCGCGTCGGGGTCCAACACCTCGGCGGCGGCGCGGACCTCGTGCGGCGGCGCGCCGCGGCGGGCGAGTTGGGCCTGCAGCCGCTCGCGGGCGAAGTCCACGAGCTTCTGCCGGCAGCGCGAGTGCGTGCGCCACAGTTCGGCGTCGGGCACGGCCTCGACCTTCTTCCACACGGCGAAGTCGGCCGGGCGCGACTCCCACTGCACCCCGACGTAGCGGTCGAAGATGTCTTCGACCTCGGGCGCGACCCAGCTCTGGGTGTGGACTCCGTTCGTGATCGAGCCGATCGGCACTTCGGCGCTCGGCAGGCCGCCCCAGATGTCGTTCCACATCTTGCGCGAGACTTGGCCGTGCAGCCTGCTGACGCCGTTACTGGTGTTGGCGAGTTTGATGGCGAGCACCGTCATGCCGAACGGCTCGCCGCCGTCGGCGGGGTGCTGCCGGCCGAGGGTGTAGAGGGTCTGGCGGTCGATGCCCAGTTGGCCCAGGTACTCGCCGAGGTACTGCTCGACCATCTGCGGCGGGAAGGCGTCGTTCCCTGCGGGGACTGGGGTGTGCGTGGTGAAGCAAGTCCCGGCCTTCACGGCCTCCGCGGCGCTGGCGAAGTCGAGCTTCTGCTCGTGGATCAGGACTCGGATGCGCTCGAGCGTGACGAACGCGGCGTGGCCTTCATTCATGTGGCAGACGGTCGGGTGGACGCCGATGGCGCGCAGCGCCCGGAACCCGCCGATGCCGAGCACGATTTCCTGCTGGATGCGGGTGTTCGTGTCCCCGCCGTAGAGCTGCGAGGTGATGTCCCGATCCGCGGCGCTGTTCTCCGGGATGTTGGCGTCGAGCAGGTACAAGGGCACCCGGCCCACTTGAATGCGCCAGATGCGCAATTTGACCTCGCGGCCCGGCAGCGGGGCACTCACGAGAATCGGGGCGCCGGCGGCGTCGGTCTCGGCGATGAGCGGCAGGTTGAAAAAATCGTTCTCAGGGTAGCGCTCCTGCTGCCAGCCTTCGGAGTTCAGGTACTGGCGGAAGTAGCCCTCGCGGAACATCAGGCTCACGCCGACTAGGGGCAGCCCGAGGTCCGATGCCGATTTCAAGTGGTCGCCGGCCAGCACACCCAGGCCGCCGGAATAGACGGGGACACTCTCGTGGATGCCGAACTCCATCGAGAAGTACGCCACGCGCAACTCTTGCTGAGTCGGGTAGGTCTGCTGGAAGTAGGTCGGCGCGGTCATGTAACTGTCGAGGTGCGCCGCCACGCGGTCGAGTTCGGCCAGGAACCCCGAGTCGCGCGCCAGTTCCTCGAAGCGCTCCTGCGCGGTGCTCGTGAGCAGCCGCACGGGACTGTGGTCGAGCGCGGTGAATAGGTCGGGGTTAATGCGTCGAAAGAGTGCGGCGGCGTCGGAGTGCCAGCACCACCAGAGGTTGTACGCCAGTCGGTTGAGGCTTTGCAGGCGCGCCGGCAGACTCGGCAGGACGGTGAACGGGCGGATCGGTCGGCCGGGCATGGTCGCTTCCGGGGTGGTGACACTTGGTGTGAGAGTGCGGGTAATTTACGGAGCGGGCGGCGGATCGGCAGCGCCGAGACCGGCGACGCGCCGGCCGGGCGAGTCGGTGCTTGACCGCGCGGTTCGGCGTTGGTAGCATCCGTCCCGTCGAGAGCGCCCGGCCGACCGGAGTGCGGCGGGAGCTCGGACATCGAACCCAACATCAGGAGGGATGATGCCGCCGCACCCAGCGGACGCCTGCTACTGCCACGTCATCGGGGCCGGCGTCCGCAACGTGCGGCGGCTGGCAGCGCAGGGCGACTTGGCCGGGGTCGTCGCCGAGGCCGAACATCTCCAGTTCGTGGCCGGGTTGCTCGACACTTCCCTTCTGTACCGGGGAACGCCCAACTTCGACGAGTCCCTGCACGGGCGGTACTGGCGAGAGGTGCGGGCGGCGTATCGGGCGAGGGCCGGCCGTGAGTCGCTGGCCGAGATGGATACGCCTTGGTACTTCCTAGCGTTCATTCTGGGTCACGAGCAGGATGACTAGCCGGGCGCGAGCGACAGACCGGGACGCCCACCTGCGTTCCGGTCTTGTCGCCACTCCAGCGGCCGTCACGCCGCGACGACGCCAGCCGCCAGCCCCCGCAGAATCGCCAGGTTCACCGGGTCCATCTCGTTGCCGTCGTCGTCCTCCTTCGGCGTCTCCAAAATGAACGGCCGGCCCGCGAACCGCTCGTCGTTGACGAGGCAGCGGAAGGCTTCCAGCCCAATGCTGCCCAGCCCGAGGCCCGCGTGCCGGTCCACCCGGCAGTTCAAGCCCTTGATGCTGTCGTTGACGTGCAGCGCCAGCACGCGGTGGGCGCCGATCACCGCGTCGAGTTCGTTCATCGTCGCGTCGTAGGCGTCGGCGGTGCGCAGGTCGTACCCGGCGGCGAAGACGTGGCAGGTGTCCAGACACACCCCGAAGCGCTCGGGCGAGTCCATGCCGCTTAGTAGTGTGGCCAGGTGCTCGAAACGGTGCCCGAGGCACGACCCCTGCCCGGCCGTCGTCTCGAACAGCGCCACGACGCTCTCGGTTTCCGACTGCCGCAGCGCGAGGTTGTAGCCCTCGACGGCCCGCGCCAGGCCGGCCTCCACGCCGCTGCCGACGTGGGCGCCGGGGTGCGTGACGAGGTACGTCATCCCGAGCCGCTCGGCCCGCCGGAGTTCCTCGGCGAACGCGGCGATCGACTTCTGCCACAGCGTCTCGTCGGGCGAGGCGAGGTTAATCAGGTACGAGTCGTGCGCGGTCGGGAACTGTACATTCGCCTCGGCCAACTTGTCGCGGAACGCCTTGCAGTCGTCGCCCGTGAGCGGCTTGCCGGCCCACTGGTTGGCGTTCTTGGTGAACAGTTGCAGCGTGCGCGACTCGTGCTCGACGCAGGTGCGCACGGCGTTCGAGACGCCGCCGGCGGTGCTGTAGTGGGCGCCCGAGATCAGCATGCGCAAAACCCCGTACAAAACGGAAGACCATACCCGCACCCCGCGCGCGGTGCAAGCCCGGAGCCGGTCCTATGCCCGACGTTGCGCCCGATCTACCCCCGCCGCCGAGCGCGTACACCGAGTTCGGCGCCGCCTACCCCGACCTCGCCGCCGCGTGGGACGCGACCCAAGCCGCCGGCGAAACGGGGCCACTCGGTGAGCGCGACCGGCGGCTAGTCAAACTCGCCATCGCGGTCGGCACCATGCGCCCGAGCGCGGTGCACTCGGCGGCGCGCAAAGCCCTCGCCGCCGGGGTCACGCGCGCGGAGATGGCCCAGGTAGTGCGCCTCGCGGCGGGGACGCTCGGCTTCCCGGCGGCGGTGGCGATCGACGGGATGCTGCGGGAGAAGTAGTGGTCAGTGGGGAGTGGTCGGTGGTCAGTAAAGACGCAGAAGTCGGGGGTCTACGTCTTCACTGACCACCGACCACTCCCCACTGACCACTACTACACCATCGACTCCAGCAGATACTTCAGCTTCCGCACCTCGGGCGCCACGGGGAACGCGTTCCCCGGCACGTCCCGAATATCGACGCTCAGGCAGCGCTCGTAGTGGTGCCGGTCAAGCTGGGTAATGATGCGCCCGTACTCGACTTCGCCTTGACCCACGCGCACCTGGAACGACTCCGGCGTCCTCCCCGAGTCGCGCAGCCGCACGTGCCGCACATACGGCGCCAGTGCGTCCCACTCGGCCGGCCCGCCGGGAGCGGCGAGGTAGTGGCTCGGGTCGAGTGCCAGCATCAGCCCCGGCACGCGGCGGCAGAGTTCGGCGCACGTCTCGGGCTTCGCGGTCAGGGTGTCCTTGTGCGTCTCCAGGCAGAGAATTACCCCCTCGGCCTCGGCCACCTGCACGCACTCACCCAGGCGAATGACCTCCGGCGCCAACTCGCTTTCCGCGGGGGCGGCGGCGAGCGTGACGACCGGCACCGCGAGGGTGCGCGCGAGCCGGCAGACCACGCGCAGTTGCGACTTCGCCTCGGGGCGGGTGGCGTCGGCGGGGGCGAACTGGAACGCGGCGAACGGCACGTTGCCGGCCTTCAGGCGCTTGGCGGTCGTGAACGGGTCGGCGACCACGTCCTCGGGCCGCAGGTGCGGGCCGTCGGCGGTGATCGCCAGGTCGGCCTTGGCGAAGCGCATCTCGCGGATGGCCTTGAGCGCCTCGGCCAGTGGCAGCGAGCTAAAACAGCGGGTCGAACACGCGACGTACATCCCCAAGTCCCCCCAGGCGCGGCGCCCCCTGGGTGTGCCGGGCAGTTTCCCCCCGCCGGCACGCCCCAGGCCGGAACCGCGCGGCGTGCGCGGCCCGTCGGCCCCGGCTCGAACCGACCGCACTACCCGCCCCCGGCAAGCGTCGCAAGGGAAAACCTTGCAATCCCCGCGCGGCGCGCCGGGGAATCGCCCGGCCGGCTAAACTGGCCGAGTCCCCGACCCCACTTTTACCGAGCCGACCCATGCGCAGCGGAAGTGTTGCAGTCATCCTCCCGGCCGCCGGGGCGTCGGCCCGGTACGGTGCCAGCGGCGGGCGCGGCAAGAAGGTCTTCGCCGACCTCGCCGGCAAGCCGGTGTGGCAGCACGCGCTCGACCTGTTCGCCCGCCGCCCCGAGGTCCACGCCGTTTACCTCGTGCTGAGTAGCGAAGACTTGCCCGAGTTCCGCGCCCGCTACGGCCCGGTGCTCCTGTTCGCCTACGGCAACGTCGAGGTCGTGGAGGGCGGCGCCGAGCGCGCCGACTCGGTGGCCAACGCCCTAGCCCGAGTTCCCGAGTCGGTGGAGTTCGTCGCCGTCCACGACGCCGCGCGGCCGCTGACGCCCCCGGCGGCGATCGACGCGGCGTTCGCCGAGGCCGGCCGCACCGGCGCCGCGCTCGTAGCCCGCCGGGTGGCCGACACGCTCAAGCGCCTCGACCCCGCCACCGGGGCGCTGGCCACGGTGGACCGGGCGAATTTGTACGCGGCGCAAACCCCCCAGGTGGCGAGGCGCGACTGGCTGGTCGAAGCCTACGCGGCGCGGGGCAAGCTCGGCGTGCCGGCGACGGACGACGCGCAACTGCTCGAAGCGCTGGGCAAGCCGGCGGGGCTGGTGGAGGGGAGTGCGGCGAACTTCAAGATCACCACGGCGGACGACTTGGAACTCGCGGAGGCCGTGCTGCGCCGTGGCGAGGCGCCGCCGGCGGAGACGAAGCGCAACGGGCCGCAGTGGGCGGACGAGTCCGAAAACCAAGACGAGGAGGACGAGCGATGACGACCGACTTCGGCGAGCGGATCGCCACGCGCGAATTCACCTGGCTCGGCGACGACGGCGAGCCGCGCACGGGCTTCGTGGACATCAGCCTGCCGCGACTCGTGCCGCCCGACCGCGACGGCGAGTCGGCGTGCTACGTCTGTATGGCGCGCCGGCGCGGATTCGGGGGCGTCGACGTGGTGCGCCCGGCCTACGGCGAGGACGAGGTGCAAGCGCTTCACCTCGCACTGGTGCTGGCCGGGTGCCTGGTCGCCGCGCACCCGCTCGCCGCGCGGCTCGACCCGACCTGGGGGCCGAACTTCGGATTCCCGAAGCCGGGTTATAATTCGGGTGGGTGACGGAACGCGAGCGGGGGCGTCAAAAATCGGCGCCGAATCCGCCGAATCGACTGGCCCCCGTGAAGTGTGTCGGTGTATCATAGTACCGATACGCATTCCCTCGGATGACCCCATGCGCTTCGCGCTCGACACCACTAGCCCCGTGCCGCTCTACGAGCAGATCGTGCATCAAGTCGTGTTCGCCGTCGCCTCGGGCGACCTCGGCGTCGGCGACATGACGCCCAGCGTGCGCGACCTCTCACAACAACTCATCGTGAACGCCAACACCGTGGCGCGGGCTTACCAAGAGTTAGAGCGCGAGCAGATTCTCGAGGCCCGGCGCGGGCTGGGGATGGCCGTCGCGGCCGGGGCGCCCAAGATTTGCCGCGACCGCCGCAAGACGCTCGTGCGCGGCCGGGTCGAGGACATGGTGCGCGAGGCTGTCTCGGGCGGCCTCACACTCGACGAGGTGCTCGCCCTCGTCGAGGCCGAGTGGCGCAAGGCCGGCGGCGCGAACTCGGCGGCGGAAGTGCGGGCGTAGCGACTCGACCGATTCATCGTCTCAACGGGGGGTGCGTCATGGGCGGCGATTCGGCGGATGTCATCGTCATGGACGCCGTGTCCGTGGCATTCGGCGGCAAGCCGGCGCTCAGCCGGTTCTCCCTGCGCGTCCCGGCCGGGGCGGTGTATGCCCTCTTGGGCGACAACGGCGCGGGCAAATCGACCTCGATGAAAGTCCTCACGGGACAGATTCGCCCCGACTCCGGCCGCGCGACCATCGGCAAGCTCGACTGCTGGCGCGGGGCGTACCAGTTGCGATCCCGCGTGGGCTACGTGCCGGATCGGCCCAAACTGTACGACTGGATGACCGTCGAGCGCGCCGGCTGGTTCGCGGCCGGGTTCTACCCGGCGGGGTTCCTGCCGCGCTACGGCGAGTGGGTCGAGCGCCTGCGCCTCGACCCCACCAAAAAGCTCAAGGACTTGTCGAAGGGCGCCTACGCCCGCGTCGGCCTCGCACTCGCGCTGGCGCCCGAACCCGATGTCCTGCTGCTGGACGAGCCGACCTCGGGCCTCGACCTCATCACCCGCCGCGAGTTTTTAGCCAGCCTGGTCGAGTTCGCGGCCGAGGGGCGGACGATCCTGATTTCCAGCCACTCGATCGCCGAGTTGGAGCGCGCGGCCTCGCACGCGGCTTTTGTGAAGGACGGCGGCGTGTTCCTCACTTCGACGCTCGAAGAGTTGCGCACGCGCTTCCGCCGGGTGAGCTTCCGCGCCGAGGGGTCCATCCCCGACGTGCGCAGCTTCGGCAAGGTGCTCGAAACCCAGCGCCTGGGACGCACGGTGCAGTACCTGATGCAAGACGCCGACGACCAGAGTCTGAGCGAACTCAAGCACTCCGGCGCGGTGACGGACTTCGAGGTCGGCGTGGTGAGCCTGGAGGAGATTTACGCCAACCTGATGGCCCCGCCGGACGCCGCCAACTCCAGCGCCGGCGAGCCGCACCGCAACGGCACCGTGGCCGCGACGGGGGGTGCGAAGTGATGGCGCGCGTCATCGTCTGGAAAGAACTGCGCGAGCAGTTCTCGGTGGTCGCGGCCCTCGTGGCGCTCGCGGTGGGTCTGTTCGTCGCCATCGCGGTGCTGTCGCCGGAGGGGGGCCGTAGCGAGGTGTCGCTGCGGACCATCACCTCGCCGGGGCGGCTGGCGGCGATCATGCTGAGCGCCACGGCCGGCGTGGTGGTCGGCGGGGCGCTCTTCGCCGGGGAGCGCGAGGCCAAGACGCTCACCTACTTGAACCAACTACCGGGGTCGCGCGCGGCGGTGTGGCGCGGCAAGGTGATCGCGGGGCTGCTGCTCGTCGGCGGCGCCGAGGCGGTGCTAGCGGGGTCGGCGATGGGGGCGGGACTGTTGGGGCCGGTGAACACCTACCCGCTGTGGGCGGTGGCGCTCGGCGGGCTGGCGTACCTGTCGTTCGCCTGGGGCGCGGTCGGGTCGGTTCACGCACGCACCTCGCTCGCCGCGTGCGGGCAGGGGGCGGCGTACTCGCTGCTATTTCTGATCGCGGCGTTCGTGTCGTCGTCGGTCGGGCTGGGGCTGATCTCGGCCGCGGTCGGGGGCCGGCTGCGGGGCGGGGAGGAGGTCAGGGGCGCCGCGCTGGCGCTGCCGTTCCTGGGACTCGTCGCGCTGCCGCTGCCGATCTCGCTCTTGCTGTACACCGCGCCGGATCGCGCGCGGCGCAGCGCGGCGCCGGACTACCGCCCGCTGCCGAGCCGAGTGCCGGGGGCGCCCAAAGCGGCCGAGCCGATCCGGCGCGACGAGGGGCGGGCGCCGACGCTCCCCGAGCGCTGGGCGCACTCCGGCGGCAAGTGGTTCGGCGGGCACAAGCGTTTGTTCTGGCTGGTGAACAAGCAACTCACCGTCGCGTTCGTCGTGCAGGCGGCGATCGCCGTGGCGCTCGGCTGCGTTCTCCTCGTCAACGGCCTGTCGTGGCCTTTGGTGTGGCCGGCTGTCGGGGTGGTCGTGGGTGTGTTGGTCGGCGTCACGCTGTGGGGCGACGAACAGTCGGGCGAGGCGGCGCGGTTCTGGGGCGAGCGGCGGCTGAGGGTGCGGCGGCTGTTCCGCGTCAAGCTGGCGGTCGGCCTCGCCAACACTCTCGTGCTGACGCTCCTCGCCGCCCTGCCGGTGGTGGTGTCGGGCCGCCTGAAGGAGAACATCGGCACTACGAACTCGCTGGTGAGTCCCGGCTTCCCGCTCCTCACGTTCCTGCTCGCGCCGTCGCTCACCGGCTTTTGCGTCGGCCAACTGGCGGGGTTCCTGTTCCGCAAGGCCATCGTCGCGGCGGCGGTCGGCTTACTCGTGGGCGGCACGCTGGTAGCGTTCTGGATGCCGTCGTTCTTCTCCGGTGGCCTGCACCTCTGGCAGCCGCTGGCACCACTAGTCGTGATCGTGCTGACCACCCGCAGCCTGGTGTGGCCGTGGGCGACCAACCGCCTCGGCAACCGCGGCGCGGTCCTGCGACTGGTCGCCGGGGTGCTGGCCACACTGGTCGTGTTCGCCGGGGGGATCGGCTACCGCGTCTTGGAAGTGCCGACGACGCCCAACGCGAACCTCGACCGCGTCATGAGTGACGAACTGCCGACCTTCGACGACCAGCAATCGGGGCGCGACCTGCGCCGGGCGATCTCACTCTACGCGGCCCCGAACCCCGACAAGCCTTTGGAGTGGGAGGGGCTGTTGGCGCTGATGCGCACCAAGCCCCTGGGGGTACTCGAAGACCCCAACGAGATGTTCTTCGACTACAAGACGCGCAACCTCCCCGGCCTGCGGCCGCTGCTGAGTGCCGACCTAGCGCGCGGCCTTGACGCCACCGCCGCCGGGCGCCCCGAGGAGTTCCTGACCCGGCTGGACCGCGTGTTCTTCGCCATCCGCATCACGCGCAACCGCACCACCCTGGAGGCGATGCACGAGTCGGTACTGGCCGACCGCGACGCGGCCGTGGCGCTGGCAGAGTGGCTGGGCACCCCTGAGGCGTCGGCGCGGCCGGACCTCCTGGGCCGGGCGCTCGAACTCGTACGCGAGCACCGCGCGCAGATGCCCGACCCGGCCGAGATCGAGTTGGCGTACCAGGTCATCAGCCG
>CAXTPM010000083.1:0-975 GCA_964245865.1 uncultured Fimbriiglobus sp.
GCGATCATCATGATGCCGTTGCGGCTGACGACGCCCACCAGGGTGATGAACCCGACCCAGTGGGCGACCGAGAGCGTCGTCGCCCCCGCCCACACCGCCGGCACCCGCCACCACGGCAGCCCGTCGAGCGACGCCGGGTCCGGGCGGTTGAGGATCAGGAGCGCCGCGACCGCCCCGAGGCCGGCGAGCGGCACGTTCACCCCCAGCACCATGACCGCCGCCCGCCACGAGCCGAGGCAGCGCGTCAGGAGCAGGAACACGCCGAGGACTGCGGCGGCGCCCAGCACCAGGAGCCGCGAGTTGGCCTCCTGCTGGGCGCGGAACTGGCCGTCGTCCTCGACGCGGTACTCGCCGCCCTTCGCGCGGAGCCGCTCCTCGACCGGCCGCACCGCCGCGCGGATGTCGGCCACCACATCGCCCAGGCTGCGGCCCTGGACGTTGCACGAGACGACGATCCGGCGCTGGACGTTCTCGTGGCTCAGCGTGTTCGGGCCGGTCGCGTCCAGCACGTCCGCCACCTGCGACAGCGCCACCTTGCGGCCGGACGGGGTGTCGAGGATGCTCTGGCCGATGACGCCGGGGTCCGAGCGGCTCGCCTCGTCGTACCACACCACCAGCGAGAAGTACCGCTCGCCGTCGAGCACGGTCGAGACGGCGCGGCCCTTGTAGGCCGTCTCCAGGAGCTTCGCCACGTCGCCGGGGGCGAGGCCGTAGCGCGCGGCCTCGTCGCGCTTCACTCGCAGGCGCACCTGCGAAATCTCGACCTGCGGCTCGACCTGGAGATCGACCACGCCCGGCACCTTCGCCATGCCGTCCTGGACCTCCTGCGCCGCGGCGCGGAGTTCCTGCAAGTCGGGGCCGAACACCTTCACGGCCACCTGCGCCCGCACGCCGGACATGATGTGGTCGAGCCGGTGGCTGATCGGCTGGCCGACGTTCGCCTTCACGCCGGGGATGCCGCCCACCCGGTCGCGG
>CAXTPM010000083.1:985-13284 GCA_964245865.1 uncultured Fimbriiglobus sp.
TACCTCCTCTTGGGGCCGGTTGCCGGTCGATTCGACCCCGTAGCCGTGCAGCCCCGGCACACCCCGCAGGGCCGCCGCCCACGCCCCAGGCTTCGGCCGCTCGTGCGGGGTGATACGCACGTCGATCTCGGACGAGTTGACGCCCTCGGCGTGCTCGTCCTGCTCGGCCCGCCCGGTGCGGCGCGACACGGCCACCACCTCGGGGATGCGAAAGAGCGCCGCCTCGGCCCGCCCCGCCACCCGCCCGCTCTCGGCGAGGCTCGTGCCGGGCGGCAGTTGCAGGCTGATGGTGACCGTCCCCTCGTTGAACGCCGGGAGGAACTCGCCGCCCATGCCGAACACCGCCGCGCCGCTGGCCAGGGCGAGGGCGAGGGATCCGACCAGAATCGGGCGCGGGTGCCGCAGCGTGAAGTGGAGTAGCCGCGCGTCGAGCCGTTTCAACAGCCGCAGCAAGAGCGGGTCGCGCGAGTGCCCGGCCGCGCCGCCCTTGGCCAAGAGTAGCGACGACAGGACCGGGGTGACCGTGAGCGAGACGGCTAGCGACGCCGCCAGCGACACCAGGTACGCCAGCCCCAGGGGCGCGAACATCCGCCCTTCGAGTCCAGAAAGCGCGAACAGCGGCGTCACCACCAGGCACACGATCAAGGTGGCGTAGACGATCGAGTTGCGCACCTCGCTCGACGCCCGGAACACGACCTTGAGCGCCGGGTCGGGCGTCGGCCTGCTGCGGTTCTCCGCGAGCCGCCGGTGGATGTTCTCCACGTCCACGATCGCGTCGTCGACGAGTTCCCCGACGGCCACCGCGATGCCGCCGAGCGTCATGGTGTTGATCGTGACGCCCAGCCCACTGAACACGAGCGCGGTGACGAGGAGTGACAGCGGGATCGCGGTCAGGGTGATGACGCTGGTGCGGAGGCTGGCCAGGAACGCGAGCAGCACGACGAACACCCACACCGTGCCGTCGCGGATCGCCTCGACCACGTTGTCGATCGCGGCGCGGATGAAGTCGGCCTGGCGGAACAGCCGCCGCTCCACGACCACCCCCGGCGGGGCGGCGCCCTGGAGTTCGGCGAGCGCCGCGTCGAGCTTGGGCGTCAGGTCGAGCGTGTTCGCCGCCGGCTGCTTCTGGACCGCGAGGACGACGCCGCTGCCGCCGGCCACCGACCCGCCGTCCTCCTTGACGCGCACGCTGCCGTCGCCGCGCCGCACGGGCGACCCGAAGCGCACGTCGGCCACGTCCTTGATGCGCAGCGCGCGGCCGTCGCGCCACGCCACCGGGGTTTCTTCGATGTCCCGCAGCGCGAGCGTCTGGCCGCTGATGCGCACCAGCGACTCGGTCGCGCCCCGCTCCATCACCCCGCCGCCGGCGAGCGCGTTGGCCTTCTCGGCCGCGTCGGTGAGCTGCTGGAGCGTGACGTTCTGGCCAGCGAGGCGCGCGGGCGACGTGAGCACCTGGTACTGCTTCAGGTACCCGCCCATGACGGTGACTTGCGACACGCCGTCCACCGCCAAGAGCCGGTTGCGCACCGCGAACTCGCCGAACGTGCGGGTCGCCATCCCCAGGCGCAACTCCTCTTCCGGCGTCGCCGGGGCTTCGGCCGGGCGCAGGCCGACGAGCATCACCTCGCCCATGATCGACGAGATCGGGGCCATCACCGGGGCGGCGTCGCGTGGCAGCCGCTCGCGGACCAGTTGCAGCTTCTCCGAGACGACCTGGCGGTCCCGGTAGATGTCGGTCCCCCAGTCGAACTCGACCCACACCACCGACAGCCCGATACCCGACGCCGAGCGCACGCGCTTCACCCCCGTGGCGCCGTTCAACTGGTACTCGATCGGCCGGCTGACCAGCGCCTCGACCTCCTCGGGCGCCAGCCCCGCCGCCTCGGTCAGCACGGTCACGGTGGGGCGGTTCAGGTCGGGGAACACGTCCACCGGCGCGCGGGCGAGTTGGTACGACCCGCCGAGGACGAGCGCGAGCGCGGCGAGCAGCACGAGGCCGCGGTTCTGGAGCGAAAAGCCGATGACGCGGTCGAGCACGGGAACTCCCCCAGTTACTTGAGCGAGGCGAACCCCGTCATCAGTTCCGCCGCCCCGGCGACGGCCACCGGCTCGCCGGCGCTCAGGCCGCGCGTGACGGCCACGCGCCGGTCGTCGGCCGGCCCGACCTCGACCGCGCGGCGGTCGAACGCGCCGTCGGGCTTGCGCACGAAGACGAACGCCGCCGCGCCGTCGCCGGCCACTGCGGCGAGGGGGACGGTGACGGCCGGCGGGCGGGTGCCGGCCACCACCGAGAGCGTGGCCAGTTGGCCGTGGACCAGCGGGCCGGGGTCGGCGGCGGTGTCGAGATCGACGTACACCTGCCGACTCCGGCTGTCCGCGCCGACGGTCCGGCCGCTCCGGGCGACGCGCCCCGTCAGGACGCGGCCGGGGTCGGCGACGAGCCGCACCCGCACCGCCTGGCCGACGGTCACGCGGCCGCTCTCGCGCTCGGGGACGAACCCCGCCACCGCCGCGCGGGACGGGTCGTGGACCTCGAACAGCGCCTCGCGCGCGGTCACCGCCTGGCCGAGCGCCTTGTCGAAGGCCACCACCACGCCGCCCACCGGCGCGCGGATCGGCACCGACGCGGCCACGCGCCTCGCGGCGACCGCCGCATCGACCTGCGCCGCCGACAGCCCGGCGGTGGCGAGCTTACGCCGCAGCGTATCGACCTGGGCCGCGAGCGCCGCGACCCGGCCCTCCGCGTCCCAGACGCGCCGCCTGGGGACCGCCGCCAGGTCTTTGATGCGCGCGAGGGTGTCGGCCTCCAGCCGGTAGTCGAGCGCCGCCCGGACGAGGTCGAGTTGCAGGGTCAACAACTCCGGGCTGGTCACCTCGGCCAGCACGTCCCCCGCCCCGACCGCGCGGCCCCGGTCGGTCAGGATCGCGGTGATCACGCCGGCGAGCGGCGACGACGCGGACCCGCGCGAGCCGGGCGGCAGATCGACGGACCCTTCGAGGGTGACCACCTCGTCCAAGGCCGTGAGTTCCGCCGGCTCCACCCGCAGGCCGATGCCGCGCTCCCCCACCGCGTCCAGCCGCAGCACGCCGGGGGCGAACAGGCCGCCCAACTCGTGCGACCCGGCGGTCACGACGCGGTCGCCGGGGAACACCGCGCCGCCGAGCAGTTCCGCCCGGCCGCCGGAGCGCCGCCCCGGCGCGACCGACTGGCGGCGGAACTCCGACGCGCCAGCCGCGTTTGCCTCCTCGACCAGCACGAACCGCTCGGCCCCCTCCCGCGCGACGGCCGCGAGCGGCACCGACGGGCGCGGCTTGTCGGCGGCGAACACCAACTCGGCCCGGCCCGCCATGCCGGGGACGAAGCGCGGCTCGCGGCCCGGCGGGTTGGCGAGTTCCGCCCACACGCTGCCCAGGTGCGAGACGGGGTCGAGGTACGGGGCGCTCGCGGCGACGGTGGCCCGCACCAC
This sequence comes from uncultured Fimbriiglobus sp., assembly GCA_964245865.1. Classification (GTDB taxonomy): domain Bacteria; phylum Planctomycetota; class Planctomycetia; order Gemmatales; family Gemmataceae; genus Fimbriiglobus. The sequence goes on from CAXTPM010000083.1 coordinate 4,453, forward strand.
CTCGCCGGGGGCGGCGGCGAAGCGAAAATCAACGGGCGTGCCGAGCTTGACGCGGTTAATGTCCTTTTCGAGCACCCCGACCCGCGCCCACACCGTGGAGAGATCGACCACCTCGGCCAAGTGGTCGGCCGGCTCGACGGCCTGCCCGGCGGTGAGTTCGGCGTGGACGACCGTCCCCCCGACGGGCACCAGCACCGGTAGCGTCAGGCCCGGCGTCGCGGCCCCCCGCGCGATTAGGGCGTCGAAGCCGTCCTCGCCGAGTTCGAGCGCGACCCACTTCGCCCGCGCGACCGCCATCTTATTCCGGGACTGCGCGAGCGCCGACTCGGCGTCGGTCACCGACTGGCCCGACGCCGCCCCCGCCTCGGCGGTCGCCCGCAACTGCCCCGCCACCTTCTCGCCGAGCGCGACCTCGGTGCGGGCGGTAAGGATGTCGAGTTGCAGCGTCTCCAGGTCGAGACTCTGGACTTCCGCGACGATGTCCCCCGCCCGCACGACCTGGCCGGGCACGACGCGGACCCTCGCCACCCGGCCGGGCAGCCGCGACGTGGCGAAGCCGTGGTTCTGCCAGGGTACCGTCACGGCGGCGTACGCGAGGACGCGCTCCTCGGCCGGGCGCAACTCGACCTCGGCGGTGGCCACGCCCAGCCCCTCGCGGGCGTCTGCCGTGAGCAGCAACTGGCCGCGCGCGAGGTCAACTTGCACCCCTTTCGTGGGGAGCGGGGCGTGCCCCTCGTGGGCGAGGGCGTAGGCGGCGAACGCCGTCGAGATCGCGCCGCCGGCGAGCCACGCGCGGCGGCCGAACGGGAATCGGGTCGGCACGGCTTAGTCCTCGTGGTGGGCGAACTTGCGGGGGACGAAGCCGTTCCACCGCGCCGACACTTTCTCGCTGCCGATCACCGCCTCGACGATCACCCGGTGTTCGGCGTCGGGGTCGAGCCACGGCACCTTCGCCACGAAGTGCGAGCAGGTGCCGGCCGCCTCGCCCGGCGGGCGCTCCCCGGCGGGGGCGGGCGTGAACTCGACGCGCCGGACCTCCCCGTCGGCCTTGCGCACCTGGACCGTCGCCGCGATCGCCGCGAGGGGCAGCGCCAGCGGACGCGCCGCCGCGTCGGCCGACTCGACGAACAAGTCGAGTTCGTGCCCGGCTTTCGAAAGGTGTGCCGTTAGGAGCGCGTGGTGCGGGCCGAAGTCGGCGAGCGACATCTTGCCCCGCTCGTGGCTGTGGGTAGCGGGTTCGGTAGCAGTCGGGGCGGTGCCGGTCGGGGGGACGGTTGGGTTCGCCGGGCCGCCGCAGCCGATCGCGGCGGCGAGCAGCAGGGAAGCCATGCGCGTTTCCAGAAGGGTCATTAGTTTCGCCTCGGGGTCGGACGGGTCGCGGGGTCGCCGGGCGGGCCGATCGCTCGGCCCGCCCGGCGGTTGGCTACGGCCTAGTGCTTGTCGTGGTGCCCGCCCATCTTGGCCATCTCGCGGCACGACGCCGCGCACTTCTTGCAGCTCTCGACGCAGGCCTTCATCTCGGGCATGTCGGGGAACTTCGCGCACGCTGCGCCGCACATGTCACACGCTTTGGCACACGCATCGCACGACGCCGGGGCCAGGTCGCTGTGGCAGGCCGTGAGCTTCGCCGACAGCGAGCAGAACTCCGAGCACGCCGCCGCGAGCTGCATCGGCTTCAGGTGCTCCTTCTTGCCGGCCTCGACCATCTCCGAGCAGTGGTGAGCCGCCATGCCGCACTCGACCATGCAGTCGGCGCAGGTCTTGGCGCACGAGGCGTACATCGCGTGGTGCTTGTCCGGCGCGGCGGCCGGGGTCTGCGGGGCCGCGCCCGAGCGGGTGGCCAGCCCCAGCCCGGTCAGCGCGATCCCAGCCACCGCCACGCCCATCAACACGTTCTTCCGCATGACACGACTCCAAAGTGGTCAACGCAGAGCGCCGCAAAATGCGACGCGACTGCATTATTTGCAAAGCATGTATCATACCGATATTGATATTAATTATTAATATATGGTGGCATTTCGTGCAGTAGCAATGACCCCTGCGGATAGGAGTCTTGACGGTTTCGGGTCATCAAGATTCGGAACCCATTTGCCCGACCGAGAGCAGTTCGCTGCCCACCATTCGCGGCTCCCTTGGTGTGAGTTCGTCACCCGGCCGACCGGGCTTCCCACGGCCGTGGGGCCAAGGGGCCGCGCTCACCTGGCGGCCCCTTGGCCCCACGGCCGCGAGCGTCTTCGCGGGGTCGGCCTGGGCCTGTTTCGCGCACCCGCCGCGGCAGACGTAGACCGTCCGACCGCCGACGAGCGTGGCCACCGGCTCGCCCATCGACCCCAACTCCTCGCCGGTCACCGGTCACTTCACCTGGCCGCCGTGGGGACCGCCGCCGTGGGGACGATCTCCCGCGCCCCCGCGACTGGGCGGCTGGCAGTTCCGGCACCCCCGGTAGCTCGAACAGCCGGCCAGCGGCGCGAGCAGAACGGTTCCGCAAGCGAATAACTTCAGTCGCTTCCGTGCCATGACCTCACACCTCCATGTTGACCGCGACTAAAACACCGCACTACTCCGCCGGCCCGGCGGCCTTCTTGGCCTTCAGTTCGGCCACCGTGGCGAGCGTCTTGTCCGGGTCGGCCTCGGCCTTCCGCTTGCAGCTTTTGCAGCAGACGAACACCGGCCGGCCCTTGATGTCCAGCTTGACGGGCGGCCCCATCGCCCCGAGCCGCTCGTCGGTCGAGACCACACACCACTCCTGGGCGTCCACCACTGCGCGGTCCTCGGGGGAGAGTTTCGCCCTCTCGGCGGCGACCTCGTCCCCTGGTTTCGTTGCCCCCTGCGAAGGGGCGACCGGCTGGGGCTTCGCGGGCGTGGCCACTTGGCTGCCGCCGCACCCGGCCAGGGCTAGCGCCAACGCGGCCACCCCGATGACTTTCCACTGCCTCATGACTGTCTCCATCGTGTGTGTGCTAAAACTCGACCCGCTACGACTAATGTTTGACGTATTCTTTCGGATATTTGACCTCGCCCGGCTTCTCTTTGGCGAGCGCCACGAACTCCTCGATGCACGGGACGCAGCAGAACTCGTAGGTTTTGCCGCCGACCACCCAGGTGAACTTCGGGTTCGCCTTGGTCTTCGAGACGGGGCAGATTCTCTCGCCCGGCTTCGGGTTGTCGTCGTGGCTCGCGCGGACGCCCTTGTACTTCACGCCCGGCACGGTCGCCCCGTTCGCCGCGATGTCGGCCGCGGTGTACAGACCGCCGGGGGTGAGGAAGAGCGACTGCTCCTCGTCGGTCCCCTTTTTGGCCGGCATCTCCCCGGCGGCGGGGTCGGCCGCAGCGTTGGAGAAGCCGATGCGGAACCGCTCGCCGCCGACGCTGATGTTGTTGATCGTGACCTGGACCTTCCTGCCCGCCAGGCCCTTCGGGAGCGTCGCGACGAACTGCGAGGTCTTGCCTTTCGCGTCCCCGGCCTGCGGCTCGGGCCGGAACGGCACCTTCTCGGCCTCGGTCGAACCCTCCGGCGTGACGTAGGCGGCGAGTTCCTGCGCCTCGGCCTCCTGGATGCGGGCCTCGTCCTTGCCGAGCACGTAGAGGCGGACGACCCCGCCCTTCTCGAACACGGCCTCGGCGTGGTAGCTGTCCCGCCCCAGCGAGATCAGGGTACCGCCGTGCGCGCCGGGCTTGTGCCCGTGGGCCTCGTCACCGCCACCCGCCGGCGTTACTTTCTCGTCGGACGCCGGCTTCGCAGCCTGGGAGGGCGGGGTGGCGGACGGCGACCCGGAGCCGGCGGTCAGGGCGACGGCGACCGCCGCGACGCCCGAGACGGCCAGGATGATGAACTTCTTAAGCATTTACGTCACTCCACGAGAGCGGCTAGGGCGTTGCTGCCGTGCCGCAGTTAATGCAAGTCGGTAAGCCGTCGGCAACGCCGACGGGCTGAGACGGCGGCGCACGCCAAACGCCTGGGCGGGCGTGGTGGCGCGGGGTCAGATTGCTGTGGCAGGGTGCCGGGCGCGATGTGCTAAGGGGGCGGAAGTCCGCCCTCAAGCCCGGCTTGGACGGACTAGCAGCGCAGGTTGTGGTGGACGAACAGGATTTGGTCGGCGAGAAGGGACGCCGGGCCGGAGTCGAGCGGCGACAACGCAGCGGCGGCGACAACGGGACCGGCGGACAGGTTCGGGGCGTCGAGCGACGCCGCAAAGGAGGCGAGCAGTTCGAGGAGGTGGGTCGCGGAGCCGGACGACTCGGGCGCGGCAGCATCGACGGCGGCCACGCCCTTACACGGGCACTTCGCGGGCTCGCCCGGCTGACGGCCGCCGTTGTCGTGCTTGTCGCCGGCCGGCTGGGGCTGGTCGTGGCCGCAGCACGGCTTACGCTCCGACTGGCTCGTATGGCGGTGACCGGGTGCCGACCGGCCCGTGTCGTAGCCCAGCCGCGCGGTCGTGCAGCAGCAGAGCATCGGCCCCACTACGAGCGACAGCACCAACTGGTGAACGACCGCGAGCCGAAGCATCTGGTAGCCTTCAGGGAGAGCCGCCGACCGGGCAGTACGCACCGGTATTATCGGCGTGGGAAACGCAGGAATCCAGCGCGCTCCCGAGAATCGTCTAATTCGGCGAGACTTCGGTGCCGGCTGCCGGCCGTCACTTGCGGACGCCCGCCGCCGACACGGCCGTCATCTTGCCGTACTCCGCGGGCCACCGCGACTCGAACTCGACCCGGCCCGCGAGGTCCGCGCCGCCGAGTTCCGCCTTCCAGTCCTTGGCCAGCCTGCCGTCGGCGTCGAGGTACGCGCGGGCGAGGTACTTGCCGGCGGGAAGCGTCGGCGTCTTAGTCCGCCACGCCTTCGCCCGGTCGGAACCCTTCGCCGCGAGCAGCGTCAGGTTGTGCTGCCACAACTTCCCCTTGCCGAACACCACCCGGTCCGAGACCGCGACGGGGGCGTCCTCCCACTTCCCCGCCGCCGCGTCCCAGGCGAACAGCCGCACCTGGATGAGCTTGTCGCCCCACGCCGGCGGGCAGTCGGTCAGCTTCAGCCAGACATCCGTACCGAACCGCTCCGGCCCGGCGTCTGCGGGCGGCAGGTCTTTCTCCGCCGCGTACTTGCCCGCGCGGATCGCCGCCACGTCCTCGACCCAGGCGCGGAACCCCTTGTAGGCGTCGTCCCCGACGGCGAACTTGGTGCCCCCCTCGTGCTTCTCGCCGAGCGGCTTGCGGAGCAGCAGGCTGTTCTCGGGCTTGACGGGGTCGATCAGCTTCGAGGCGATCAGGTACTCCAGCGTCGCCGCCGCGCCGTCTTTCTTGACCCACGCCACCCGGTCGCCGTACTCTTCGAGGAGTTTGTCGTTCTGCGGCGTCCCCTCGGTGTGGCAGTTCATGCACCGGAACCGCCACGCCCAGACGTTCTTCTCGAACGACTCCAGGACGCGGTCTTTGCGGGCGTGGCGGACCACCGCGTCGGGCCTCGCGGGCCTGCCGAGTTCCCCGGCGTCGAGCCTCGGGGCCGCCCGCAGCGCCGGGTCGGCGGCGCACGCGGCGATCCACGCGAGGAACGCCCCCCGCTCGGCCGCGCGGAGCTTCGCGGTCACGGCGGTCGCCGCCTCGGCGTCGCCGCCCATGCCGATGAGCGCGACGATCTTCGACTTCTCCGGCTCGTCGAGGTCGATCAGCCCCTGGTCGCGCAGGCTGCGGAACGTCCTCTCGGCGTCCGGCAGGATGTAGTCTTTCAAGTCCACGCCCGACAAGTGGCACTGCACGCAGCTCGACGGGTTCGGGGACTTGAAGATCGGCACGATCCGCCGCTCGAACACCTCCGCCGGCGACGGGTTCGCCCCGGACGCTGCGGGGCAGAGGAGGGCGGCTACGACCAGCCCGACGGGCGCGACACGCTTCATCTCATCCACCTCGGTCGGGGGGTTCAGTCGTTTCGGTAGGCGTCCGGCTCCCGGACCTCGCCCGGCTTGTCCTTGGCGAGGGCCACGAACTCGTCGACGCAGGGCGGGCGGCAGAAGCGGTATTCCCGGTCGCCGACGACCCACACGAAGCGCGGGTCGGGCCGGAGCTTCGAGACGGGGCAGACCACCTCGCCCGCGACGGGGTCGTGGTCGTGGGCCGGGCGCTCCCCGCAGAACTTGGCGGACGCCGGCCCGGCGCCGTTGGCGCGGATGTCGGCGTCGGTGTACCTGCCGCCTGGGGTCGCGTGGAGCGCGGCCTCGGCCCGCGCCGCCGCCTCGGCGGCGGCGGGGTCCGGGGTGTCGCCCGCCGGGTCGATCTCGAACCGGAACCGCCCGCCCCCGATCGGGAGTGACCAGACCACGAGCCGGGGGCGGCCCCGCCGCGCGGCCGGGGGCAGCCGGCCCGCGAACCGCGACGCGGCCCCCGGCGGGTCGCCCGGCAGCGGATCGGGGCGGAACATGACGGCGTACTCGTCTCGACCGTCGCGGGCGGCCGCCGAAACCACGGACGCCGCGACCGGGACCGGCTGCGCGGGGTCGCGGCCCGAGGTGTAGAGGCGCACCGACCCGTCCGGCCCGGCCACCGCCTCGGCGTGGAAGCGGTTGTCGCGGTCGATGGCGACGACCGCGCCGCCGTGCGGCCCGGCCGGGTGGTCGTGCCCGGCCCCGGCGCCCCGGCCGCCCCGTGGGCCGGGCACGCTCAGGGCGAATACGCCGCAGACCCCGAGTGCCACCGTCGCGGCGAGGCCCGCAGCGCGCAGCCGCCCACTGCGGGGGTTGGCCGGCCGGTCCGGCCGTCGTCGCTTGGGCCGTCCCATTCTCACCTCCGCGTTGGGGGCGTGACTGTCTCTCCACGACGTGGTCAGCAGCCATGACACTATAGCGGACCACGACGTACTGGGACGCGCGGGGCCGCCCCCGAACATTCGGGCGGGCCGAGAGGTTTGGGTCCGCGTCCGCCGGGGCGATTCCGAACTCCGCACGGGCCGTCGCCGCCCGCGACTGGTGGCCGCGCGCAAAACGCCAGCGTGCGACACCGACGCGGGCCACGACGCCCCCTGGGGACTCGTCCCGACGCAGTTCGGCCCGGTCCCCGAGCCAGTTCGCCGCCCTCGGACGCCACGTCGGGCCGCAGCGGCGCGGGGGTGGGTCCGCCCGTCCTGCGGGCGCCGGTTCGTGCTGCGGCGCAATCGCCGGCCGGACCCTCCGCGCGAACCGGCGATTGTACCGCCGCCGCGCGAGCCGCGTCCTCAAACAACCCGTCGTCGTAGCCGACATCCTGACCCGCAGCCGCTCGGGGGACCAGCGGCCCGGTTTCGGGGCGGCACCGGTCGGGGGGGGGGCGGGTCGCGGCGACCGAACGCCGGCGCGTCCGGGCGGACAGTGGCACCGCCCCCGCCGTGCGCCAACCGACTCCGGCAAACACGGCCTAAAAATAGGTCAATTGTGCGTCATAATAATTAGGGGCCGCTTACTCGCCGGCCCTGCGGCCCCCACGCACTCTCGTGACGCGCGGGGCCGCCCCATTACATCGAGGATGATCCGCAGATGAAAACGGCCCCACCCGCCGCCGACCCCGTGCGCGAGAAGTTCGCCCGCGCCCGCCGGGAACTCTCCGCCGCCCTGATCGAGCGCGACGACGAGGTCGATCTCGCCCTCACCGCGCTGCTCGCCGGCGAGCACCTGCTCCTGGTCGGCCCCCCAGGGTGCGCGAAGTCGATGCTCCTCGACTCGGTCCTGGCGTGGACCGGCGGGGCGAAGTTCGGCCTGCTGCTCACCAAGTTCACCGCCCCCGAGGAGGTCGCCGGGCCGGTGAGCCTCGCCGCGCTTCGGGACGACCGCTACGTCCGCGTCACCAGGGGCAAGCTGCCCGAGGCCGACTACGCCTTTCTTGATGAGGTGTTCAAGGGGAGTAGCGCCATCCTCAACACGCTGCTCAAGGTTCTGAACGAGGGCACCTTCGACGCCGGGGACGGGGTGCCGCGCAAAGTGCCCCTGAAGCTCTGCGTCGCCGCGTCGAACGAGTGGCCGGGGCAGGAGGGTGGCGGCCGGGAACTCGCAGCGCTCTTCGACCGCTTCCTGCTGCGCAAGTCCGTTGTGCCGATCCGCTCGCGCGCCGGCCGCCGGCGGCTCCTGTGGTCGCCGGGCCGCGCGCCCGAGTCCTCGGCGTCCATTACCCCCGCCGAAGTCGAGTCCGCCCGCTCGGCGGCGCGGGCGCTGCCGTGGTCGCCGGACGCGAGGGAGGCGCTCGAAGCCGTGGTGGCCGAGCTGGCCAGGGAGGGGGTGCGTCCGGGGGACCGCCGCCAGGCCAAGACCGTCGGCGCGGTGCGGGCGTACGCCTACCTCTCGGGCGCCGACGAAGTCAGGCCCGAGCACCTCGAAGTCGCCCGGCACTGCCTGTGGGACGACCCCGAGGAGCAGCCGGCCAAAGTCGCCCAGGTGATCGCCAGGGTGGCCAGCCCCCCAGGGATGCGCGTCGCGCAACTGCTGCTCGAAGCCGAGGAGGTCGCCGCCCCGGCGGACGCCCGGAACCTCGCGGACGCCGCGAGGGCTGCGGCCAAGCTCGCCGAGATCGACCGCCAGCTCGCCGCGCTCGAAGGGTGCGACCGGGCCGAGAAGGCGCGCGCCCACGTGAGGGACCGGCTTAGAGAACTCAAGCTCGCCAGCATCGAAGCCGTCTAGCCGAGTACTGACCCCGACCCGACACCGAACCGGAGGAGGAATGGACCACGACGACTTGCTGAAACTACTCGACCTGGGCGCGGAACCAACCCGCTCACCGGCCGCGCCCCGGCCCGCCGCAAGGGAGCACGCGGGCGGAAGTCCCACGGCCTTCGGGATCGACGCCTGGGGGCTCAGGCGTGGGCGAGACCTCGCCGCCGAG
>CAXTPM010000084.1:0-788 GCA_964245865.1 uncultured Fimbriiglobus sp.
CGTCGCCGCCCCGCGCGCCCTGGGCGGTGAAGAACGCGAAGGCGAAGATCAGCGAGGCCGAGCGGATCATGATGTCGCGGTTGACGCCCATCATGCGGCCGAGCGCGGCCCGGTCGAGGAGCCGGCCGAGGTCCACGGGGAACCGGCCATGCAGGTGCCAGAGCACCGCGAGACCCGCCCCGGTCCCGAGCGCCTCGGCCGTCTGGGCGCGCACCAGTGTGTCGCCGCTCGCCAGCCCGCCGACGAGTGAGGCGGTCGCCTCGGCGGTGAGGGTGCCGATCTTCCCGACCGCCTCCGCGGCCGCGCCGCGCACCGCCTCCTCGGGGTGCTGGAGGAGGGGGACGAGGGCGGGGACCGCCGGCGCGGCCCGCTCGCGGAACGCCCCGAGCGCCTTGGCCGCCGCCTCCTGGACCGCGGGGCTGGGGTCGGCGAGCAGCCCGGCCAGCGCGGGGACGGCCTCGCCCGACCCGACCAGCCCCAGCCCCTCGGTGGCCGCGCAGCGCACCGTCTCGTCGGCGTCTTGCAGGGCGACAACGAGTTCCGGCACCGCCGCCGCCGCGGCCGCGCCGATCTGCCCGAGGGCGCGCGCCGCCGCGACGCGCACGGCCGCCGACGTGTCGGCGAGCGCCCCGCGCAGGGTGGCGCGGCTCACGCCACGGGCGGCGGCCATCTCCACCTCGGGGGGCAGTTGCGCGCCCACCGGGTGCATCCCCTCGGCGATCTCGGCCGCCAGGTCCCGGGCCAGGGCGACATAGCGTGGGGCCGAAGCGGATGTCCGGGACATGCTG
>CAXTPM010000084.1:798-9411 GCA_964245865.1 uncultured Fimbriiglobus sp.
CGCCGCCGCGACGCGCACGGCCGACGACGGGTCGGCCAGCGCCCCGCGCAGGGTGGCCACCGCGAGTTCGAGCCGGTCGGGCTGGTGGGCGGACGGCGAGGAGCCGCGGCGCCCGAACGCCCACTTGAACCGCCTACTGCGGAGCCGGGCGGCAATGCCCGCGCGCCGCGGGTCGGCCCTCACGCCGGCCCCGCCGATGACCCCGAGCGCCGCGACCACTTCTTGGCGCACCATCTCGCTCGGGTCGCCGGCCAGGGCGGCGAGGGCGGGCAGGGCGTCGAGCGCGCCCAAGCGCCCGAGCGACGCGGCGGCGAGGGCGCGGACGCCCTCGTGCGGGTCGGCCAGGTGCAAGGTGAGAGTCGGCGCGGTACCGGGGCCGATGCCGGCGATGACTTGGGGCAGCGTGTCGCGCTGCTCTTTGGTGAGCGACGGCACCGCGCGCAGCGAGTCGAACAGCGGGCGGACGACGCGGACGCCGTGCTGCGGCAGGGCGCTGCGGGCGCGGCGGTGGATCGTCTCGTGCGGACTCCAGAAGTCCGCCACCGCCGCGTAGAGCGCCTGCCCCTGGCGGATCGAGGCGAAAATCTGCTGGAGCAGCACCAGCGTGAAGAACGTCTTGAACGCGATCAACAGCGTCGAGGCCGGCCACGCGGCGGCGCGGACGTACTCGAAGCGGAGCAGGTTGTAGCGGGCGGACACGCTCAGGAGATCGACGAGTTGGTAGAGGTTGATAATCGAGTAGACGAGGAAATCGACGTACCCCGGCGCGTCGGCCCCCTCGCCGGCGGCGTACCAGTTCCGCCCGAAGGAGTGGTACAGCCCCTCGTTGAGGAGCGCGAACCCGCCGACCGCCCCGACCGCCGCGGCCGCGAGCAGCGGCACCCCGACGCGCGCCCCGTGGCGGATCAGGTGCACCGCGAGTTCCTGCCCCTTCAGCGGGTCGTGGACGGCCTTGAGGCCGCGCTCGACCTGGTAGCGCTCCAGGTCGATGAACATGTATGCCAAGCAGGTCGTCGCCCCCATCAGGAGCGCGGCGGTGCCGCACAGGACCGCGGCCCACGGATGCGACTCGGCCCCGGACGCCCCGGCGGCGAGCAGGGCCAGCAGCAGGCCCAGGAACGCGGGCCACGGCGCGTACGACAGCAGCGCTTCCCAGGCGCGGAACCCCGCCCGCACGGCGCCCCGCACGGCCGAGCCGACCAGGCGCAGCGCCAGCCCGACGACCCCCGCCCGGAACAGCGCGAACGCGGCGAGGCCGACGGCGAGCAGCAGCAGCAGGATGAGGTACGACGAGTGGGCGCGGTCGAGGGAGGCGAAGCGCTCGATCGGGGCGGGCGGGGGCATCGGGGTTCTCGGGGGCGGGGGGCGGGTCGCCCGCTGGTATCTTAAGGCGTGCCGAGTGCCGGCGGGCAATGGCTGGGGGCGACCGGCGCCGTTTCCCGACCATTCGATCCGACGCGAAATGGTCGCCCGCCCAGTACGAGCGCGCCGGAAGGGGCAACTCCTCGCGGCCGTCTGGGGCGCGTCCCTGGTGCGGGGGGGGGGCGGCCCTGCGGCCGGCGGGCCTTCGGCGGCGCGTCTGCCTAAACTAATCGCTCGCAACCCCCCGGAGACGCCCTGTGCTCGCACTACTCGCCCTGTGCCTCCTCGCCCCGCCGGACGCCTACGCCCGGCCCGATCTCCTGATCGAGGCCGACGCCCTCGTCCGCCAACTCGGCGCACCGCCGCCGCCGAAGCGCGTGCTGCTCGACTGCCGCCCGCTCGCGGAGTTCGAGAAGGGCACCGCCCCCGGCGCGGTCCACCTCGACGCCGACGCCTGGGCCAAAGCGTTTAAGCAGGGTGAAGACCGGGACGGCTGGACCAGGCGCATCGCCGTACTCGGCATCGACGCCGACTCCGAGGTCCTGCTGTTCGACGACAAGAAATCACTCGACGCGGGGCGCGTGTGGTGGATTCTCGAATACTGGGGCGTGGCGAACTGCAAGCTGGTCAACGGCGGCTGGCGGGCCTACGCCGCCGCGAAGGGGCCGGTCGCGCCTCCGGACGGCCGGGCGCCGAAGCCGAGCGGGTTCGCCGCCAAGCCGGTGGCCGAGCGCTTCGCGCGCGAGGCCGACGTGCTCGCGGTGCTCAAGCTGGACACTGCGACGGCGCCCCAAATCGTGGACGCGCGCAGCGAGAAGGAGCGCTGCGGCGAGGTGGCGTTCAACAACCCGCGCCTCGGCTCGATCCCCGGCAGCAAGCACCTGGAGTGGGTGGACCTGATCGACCCCGCCAAGCACAAGTTCCTGCCCGCCCCGGAACTGGCGAAGCGCTTCAAGGCCGCGGGCATCGCGCTAGACAAGCCGAGTATCGCCCACTGCCAGGGCGGCGGGCGGTCGAGCGTGATGGCGTTCGCCCTGGAACTCATGGGCGCCCAGCCGGTGCGGAACTACTACCACAGCTTCGGCGAATACTCCGCCGACCCGGCCGCGCCGCTCGACCCGCCGACGAAGCGGTAGGGCGACAGCTCGAGCCGAAGTCGCCGGGCCGCTCAAGTTTCCCGCGCGGGGTGCCGATACAACCCCGAGAGACGGCGGCACCGGGCGGGGGCGGGCGACCATGAGCGACGCGCAGCAACTCTTGACCCGGCTGGCGGAGTTCCGCGAGCGGCTGGCGCGCGTGCCGGCCATCGCCCCGCCCGACCCCGAGGGCGACGGCAGTGCCACCGAGGTCGCCCGCGCGGTCCTCGCCGACCCGCGCACCGTCACGCACGCCCTGCGCCTGCTGAGTCCGCCGCGCGTCACGGCCGAACCGGCGCCCGAGCCGATGGCCCTGACGCTGCGGGCGCGGGCCGTTTTGGAGTCGGCGCGCGAACTCTTATTCGCCGAGCGCGAACTGATGGGCGACGAGTATTTGGCCGGCGCGCCGGAGTCCGACCCGATCGCGCTGCACTACCGCGAGACGGTGTCGCTCACCGAGTCGGCCCTGCGGCTCGCCCAAGCCCTGCCGCCCGAGGCCGAGTCGCAGTTGCGGGCCTGCGCGGGCCTCGAAAGTCTGGTCGAGTCGGTGCGCGCCCGCCTGAACGTGGCGCGCGGGGCGCTGTCGAACAAGCACCTGTGGCGCGGCCGGCTGGCCGGGGTGGCGCGGAAGCTCTCGGACCTGCACGCCGGGCGCGTGGTCGATGCGACCTGGCTCGCCGAACTCGCCGAGTCGCTGGTCAACGAGGCCAAGAGCGCCGTGCCGATGACGCTGCTCGACGCCCCCGAGGGCGCGACGAGTGCCGAGCGCGTCGCGGCCCACGCGCTGGTGGTGGCCCAGGTCGCGGCGCGGGTGGTGCCGCACGACTTCGAGTGGGCGAGCCGGCCGCAGACGCCGGTCTTGATGGCGCTGTTGATGGACGCCGGGATGCTCGCCCTGCCGCCGGAGATTCTAGCCAAGCCCGGCGAACTGACCGCGCAAGAGCGCCGGCTGGTCGAAGCGCACCCGGCGCGCAGCGCGGACCTCATCCGCCACCTCGACCCCGGCGCCGAACTCGTCGCCCTCGCGGTGGCCGAGCACCACGAGCGCCCCGACGGCACCGGCTACCCGGCGGGCAAACTCGCCGACGAGACGACGACGTTGGCGCGGCTGCTCAGCGTCTGCGACCAGTACGCCGCGATGGTCTGCGACCGCCCCCGCCGCATCGCGCTCGACCCGCGCACCGCGCTCACCGAGATTCTGATCGCCGCCGAGGACGGCCGCGCCGACCGCGACTTCCCCGAGCTAGTTTTGCACCTGTCGATGTTCCCCTTAGGATCGGTGGTCGAACTCGCCGACGGGCGCGCTGCCGTGGTGGTGGCCAACCACGCCAGCCGGGTGAACTTGCGCGCCGCCGCGCGGCCGGTGCTCGCGGTGCTGGCCGACTCCGCCGGGCAGATTCTGGCGCGGCCGGAGTACCTCGACCTCGCCGCGGTGCCGCACGGCAGCATCGCCCGCGCCCTGGGCCGCGCCGAGCGCGCCCAACTCCTGGCGAAGCACTACCCCGAGTTGGCGGGCTAGGCCGGTCGCGCGGGCGGTCGGGGGCGACGGTTTTGCAAACTGCTGCCCCGCCGGTGGCGTGCGGGTCGTCCGCACCCTGAACTAGCGGCATGAGAAGCTACCTCGGCGCGGCCGCGCACCCCGTCCCCGCGGCGCTCTTCGTGCTGCCGCTCTTGGCGTTCTACGAGTTGGGCGTCTGGAAACTCGCCCAGGGCGGCGTACAAGTGCGGGCCGGGGCCGACGAGTGGTACCGCGCCGCGTTCGGCCCCGCCGCCGCGAGCCTGCCGTGGCTCCCGCCGGCTCTCGTGGCGTCGGCCCTGGTGCTGTGGGCGATGCGCCGCCGCGCTGACCGGCCCGAGGAGTTGCCGGGCATCTTGTTCGGCGTCCTGGTCGAAAGTCTGATTCTGGCGGTCGCGCTGTGGGCGGCGGCCAAAAACCTCGGCCCCAGCCTGGGGCGCTGGAACCCGGCGGCGTCGGTGGCGTTCCGCGCCGCGCCGGCGGAGGACTTCGTGCTGTACGTGGGCGCGGGCGTCTACGAGGAACTGCTGTTCCGCTTCGCGCTCTTGCTAGGCGCCACGAAGCTGTTGCGCCTCGGCGGCGTCGGCAAGTTCCCGGCGCTGGTGCTCGCCGCGCTGTTCGCGGCGTGCGCGTTCGCCGCCGCGCACCACCTCGGCCCCGGCGCCGAGCCGCTGCACGCCGGCCGCTTCGCCTTCCGCGCTGCGGCGGGGCTGTACTTCACCGCGCTCTACCTCGCGCGCGGCCTCGGCGTGGCGGTCGGCGCGCACGCCGGATACGACATCCTGGTGGGGGTTGCTGTCGGGTAGGTGAGGGGGACGACGACAAGGCTCGCCGACCAGCAGTGAGTGCGGCAGCGTCGGTGTCGAAACCGCCGACGGCTGGGCGCACACTCTACGGCGGATTATGGCTCACACTTTAGTAAACATCCTATCAAAAATTCCGACTGGCGCTGTGGACGGCAACGTCGCACGCAACTACCATCAGTCGGCACACCCGCCTTGCCGTCGAGGGTTGTGACTGAACCCCCTCAACCGCAAGGGTTTAAGTTCTTAATATCGTGTGAGACTTTCTCTCCTACCGTGGCGGGCGTGCCCGAGCCTCTGTTCTCCCCCACAGTGAGTGATTCATGCGCCCCCCTCGAACTCTCAGCCGCCCCGCTTTTACTCTGATCGAACTTTTAGTCGTCATCGCCATCATCGCCATCCTCATTGGATTGCTGCTGCCCGCCGTGCAAAAGGTGCGTGAGGCGGCGTCCCGTACCAAGTGTTCCAACAACCTTAAACAACTCGGCCTGGCGTACCACGGCTACCACGACTCGTTCAACGAGCTTCCGCCGGCCGCCATCGGCAACGAGTACGCCACCCACTTCGTCCTGATCCTGCCGTTCATCGAGCAGGACAACCTCTACAGGCAGTTCGACCTGTCGCAGAAGATGACGACCGGCGCCAACAATGTGGCTTTGCTGAACTCGTCGTCGGTCGTCAATACCTTCCTCTGCCCGAGCATCCGCAGCGGCGGAGCCCAGGCCATGACCACGCTCGGGCCGGCGACCGACTACGCCACGACCGGGAACCGGAACGACTCCAACGACTGCGACCGCTTCGACTTCGACGCCGGCAAGCACTGGGGGATGCTGATCTACGCGGCGGACCCCCAGCCGAACCGCCGCAGCCGGACCTCGTTCGCCAGCGTCACGGACGGGCTGAGCAACACCTCGCTGCTGGCCGAGAAGCACGTGCCGGCGGCGAGCGTCGGGCAGGCCGCCAACGTCGGCGACGGCACGTGGGGCTTCTGGCACATCGACGACTGGAAGACGTGGATGGTGGTCCGCAACGCCAAATTCCCCCTGGCCAGCGGGCCGAACGACAACACCGGCGACTACCGGAAGAAGCACGGCAGTTGGCACCCCGGCGTCTGCCAGTTCCTCGTGGGCGACGGCAGCGTCCGATCCGTCACCACGAGCGTCAGCACGGAAGTCACACTCCTCGCGGCCGACCGCCGCGACGGCCGGGCCGACAACCCGTTCCAGCAGTAGTCTTTCGTTCGTAGTCTCCCGGCGCGGGGCGAAAGTCCCGCACCGGGTTCGCCGCCCGTCCGTTCCAACAGCCAGGTACGCCCATGACAGCAACAAGCAGATCGGCCCCGCGCCTGGCCCTGGCCGCGTTCGTCGGTCTTGCGCTCCTGAGTTCCGGCTGCTCGAACGGCCTGCCGCCCGTGCGCGGCAAGGTCCAGTACGAGGACGGGACGCCCGTCAAGGGCGGCACGGTCACGTTCAACAGCCCGGAGCTAAAGACCAGCGCCACGGGGGTGATCGCCGACGACGGGACGTTTAGCCTCGCCTCGGGCGACAAGCCGGGGGCGCCGGCCGGCAGTTACAAAGTCGTAGTCGTCGGGAACGGCGACGTGTACGGGGCGCCGCCGGCGGTCGATGATATTTACGGAGACCCGCTGCGAACGCCGCTGAAGCAGGAAGTGACCGCCGGCCCGAACGATGTTACGATTACAGTCAAGCGGCCGGCCAAGAGACAGCGCTGACCCGGCTTCTCCGCCACGCCACCGGGTCGCGAACCGGCCGCTTACCCCATGCGGTGCGGCACGAAGCGGCTGGTGTTGCGCGTAATGCGGCCCCGGTCCTCGCGCACGCCGATGCCGGCCGCGTGACCGGCGATCACCCAACTACCGAGTACGGCGTAGTTGCCGTCCGACTGGAACAGTGGCGCCTCGGCCTGGTACACCACCGCCCCCACTTCGTCATACGGCCCCGGCGTCCGCTCCACCTCGCGGCCATCGACCATGCGCGTGATGTTGGCCCCCTCGCGCGAGTGCAGCGGCTTGCGCACGCACGCCCCGCCCATCGGGTCGAACGAGGCGGGCAACAAGTACGGCGAGTCGGGGAACATCTCCCACAACAGCGGTAGGATCGCCTTGCACGAGAGGATCATCTTCCACGGCGGCTCGACCCACTTGGTGGTGGGCGTGCGCGGCAGGTGCACGCCGAACGGGTCGCGCACCAGCCACTCCCACGGGTACAGCTTAAACGCGAGGTTGATCGGCTCGGCCCTCAGCCCGACGTAGAGCGTGCGGCGCGAGTCGTAGCCGACTTGCGAAATGTCGAGCGGCTGCACCCGGAACCCCGCGCGGTGGGCGGTATCCAGCAAGTAATCGACCGTCACCGCGTCCTCGTCGCTGCTGCGGTCGCCGACGCCGTAGAGGGTTTGGTCGCCGTGGACGCGCTTGACCTCCGGCCACGCCAGGTCAACGAGCTTGTCGTCGATGCTGTTGAACTGGTCGCCCTCGGGGAACAGGTCGGTCAGCCAGTCCCACTGCGTGACGCTCGCTTCGAGGAGGCCCGTGGGCGTGTCGGCGTTGTATTCGAGCAGCTTCGGCGGGCCGTTGCCGTCGTAGGCCAAGTCGAACCGGCCGTAGACGCCGGGTTCGTCGGCCTCCCAACTACGCTCCACGAGTTGGTCGAACCCCGGCGGGATGAGGAACAGGGCGTACAGCTTCTCCGAGACGACGCGCTGGACTAGCTCCATGCACATCGCCTGGATCGCGTCGGTGGCCTGCTCGAGCGCGTCGATCTCGCGCGGGGTGAAGACGAAGCACGCCGACTCGTCCCAGTACGCGGAGCCGTCGGCGGCGGTGTGGTAGCTCAGGCCGCGCGCCTCGACGCGGCGCTGCCAGTTGGGGCGGGGCGTGCTGGGTTCGCGGCGCATGGGTGGTCGTTGTAGTGGGGAGTGGTACGCTTGCTGGTGAAGTCGGCCCCGCGTCAGTCGCGCAACTTCCAGCTCACGTACTTCGTCTCCAGGTACGCCTCCAACCCCTCCTGGCCCAACTCGCGCCCGAGTCCCGACTCCTTCATGCCGCCGAACGGGCACTGCGCGGTGGCCGGCACGGGGTCGTTGATGCCGATGATGCCCGCTTCCAGACCCTCGGCCATCTTGAACGCAATGCTCAGATCATTGGTGAACACATACGCGGCGAGGCCGTACTTGGTGGCGTTGGCCCGCGCAATAACTTCGTCAAGCTTGGCAAAGTCGAGAATTGGCATGACGGGAGCGAACGGCTCGTCGGTCATGATGCGCGAGTCGGCCGACACGCCGCGCAGCACCGTCGGCTCGAAGAAGTAGCCGGCCTCGAAGCGGCTCGACTTGCCGCCGCCGGTGAGACTTTCTGCGCCGCGCGACTTCGCCTCGGCGATGAGTGCGGCGGTCGAGTCGAGGGCACTGGCTTGGACCATCGGGCCGATATCGACGCCCGAGTCGAGGCCGTTGCCGAGCTTGAGTTTCTTGGTTTCGGCGACGACGCACTCGGTGAAGCGGTCCCGAATATCCGCGTGCACGTAGAAGCGGCTCGGCGAGACGCACACCTGCCCGTTGTTGCGGAACTTGCCGAGCACCGCCGCCTTGGCCACCTGCTCCGGGTCGGCGTCGGGGAACACAATCAAGGGCGCGTGCCCGCCGAGTTCCAGACTCAGGCGCTTGACTTGGTCGGCCGCGCCGCGCATCAGGATTTTGCCCACTCGGGTGGAGCCGGTGAAGCTGATCTTGCGCACCAGCGGGTTCTCCAGAAACTCCGCCCCCGCGTCCTCCCCAGGGC
>CAXTPM010000084.1:9421-13200 GCA_964245865.1 uncultured Fimbriiglobus sp.
CCGGGTGGCAGGCCGATCTCGTGCAGGATGTCGAAGACGTGGGCCATCGAAAGTGGGGTGAGTTCCGACGGCTTGCACACCACCGTGCACCCGGCGGCGAGTGCCGGGGCGAGCTTGCGCACCACCAGCGTCATCGGGAAGTTCCACGGCCCGATCGCCCCCACGACGCCTACCGGATGCTTGATCGTCAGGTGCCGCTTGCCGGGCAGCGAGGGCGGAATCACCTGCCCGTAGCTGCGCTTGGCCTCCTCGGCGAACCACTCGAACGTGGCCGCGGTCATCAGCACCTCGCCCTTCGCCTCCGGCAGCGGCTTACCCTGCTCCATCGTGAGGGTGCGGGCGCAGAGGTCCGCCCGCTCGCGTAGCAAGTCGGCGGCGGATTTGAGGAACTTGGCGCGGTCGTAGGCCGTGAGCCGCATCCACCCCGGCATCGCGGCGTGCGCGGCCGACACGGCACTCGCCACATCGGCCCGCGTGCCCCAGGCGACCTCGGCGATGGTCTGTTCGGTCGCGGGGTTGACCACCGGCAGCGGCCCGCCGGCCTGCGCGGGCTGCCACTTGCCGTTGACGTAGAAGTCGCGGCGGGTGATCTCAGGGGGTGCTTGCGTTGCGGTCGCCATTAGGGTCGCCTCGTCGCGTCGCCGGTCGGGGTGTACGGGTAGTTTATGGGGCAAGCGGAGCGGATTCAGCGCCGCAGACGCTCGTCGGCTTCAGCGCGAGTCATGGCAATGACGAAATAGTCGTCGTCGATGGTGCCGTCGAGGCGCGTGATGAGGCGGTAGCTGCCGATGTCGAGGAGGCCGTCGGGGTAGCAGTGCCAGCCGAGTTCGTGCCGCGCGTACAGGCCGAACGCGGTTTCGACGAACGGGCCGTTCACCCAGTGGTCGAACACCAGCGCGCAGCGGCGGAAGTGTAGTTCGATCTCGCTCTCGTGCCAGCCGCTTAACCCGCCCGGCTCGGCGGCGCAGTTGCGCATCGACTCGCGGCAACCCTCTTCCGCTCGCCGTCGCAGTTCATGCGACTCGGCGAGGGCGCGCAACTCGGCCACGAGGTCGCGCTCCACCTCTAGACCCCCGCCGGCCGCGAGGTCGTGTCCGGCCCCTTGCCGAACTGCTTCTGGTACTTCCCGCCGTCGCCCTTGACGTACTTGGTGAACCCCAGCCGCTCGAGGTTGCCGTCGGACGTTTTCGCCTTGCCCTGCGAGTCGGTCCACCCAGATGGCGCGTTGGGCACGCCGAAAATCCGCCGCACCGGCTCGCCCGTCTCGGGGTGCGCACTCAGTGGCTCGTCGCGCATCCGCCGCAGCACCTCGAACACCTCGCCCCCGCTGCCGTCGGGGCGGATCACTTCGTAGAGGTAGAGCGGCATCGTGACTCCTTCGGAGTCGTGGTTCGTGGCGCGTGGTACGTGGTCCGTGGAGGAGAAAACCCGAAGCGTCTCTCTTCCACGAACCATGTACTACGCGCCACGAACCACGACTTACTTGCTCATTTCTTCCCGCAGCCGCTCCAGGAGCTTCAGGCTCGCCTTGATCCCTTCGTCTTCGCTGAGGCGGTTGCCCTCGTACTCGATCCCCACGAACCCCGTGTACTTGTGCTTGACGAGCACGATTTCGAGCATCTTCTTGTAGTCGATCTTGGTCTCGTTGCCGTCGGGGCCGAAGTCGTAGGTTTTTGCACTCACCCCCCTGGCGAACGGCATCATCTCATCGACGCCCTGGTAGCGGTCGTAGTCTTTGCCGCCGCCGAGGCTGAAGTTGCCGAAGTCGGGGAGGGTGCCGCAGTTCTTGAGGCCCACCTTGGCCATCACCCCGGCCAGCCACTGGCCGTCGCTGCTCAAACCGCCGTGGTTTTCGACGATCACGTTCAGCCCCATCGGCGCCGCGAGTTCACCCAACTGCCGCAGGCCGTCCGCGGCGCGCTCGGTCTGCTCCTCGCGGGTGCCCTCGGAGTAGGCGTTGACGCGGATCGAGTGGCAGCCCAGCACCTTCGCCCACTCCAGCCAGCGCACGTGGTTCTTCACCGCCGCCTTGCGCTTCTCGTCCGACTTGTCGCCCAGGTTCCCCTCGCCGTCGCACATAATCAAGACACTCTTCACGCCGCTGTCGTCGGCGCGCTGCTTCAACTCCTTGACGTAGCCGTCGTCGTTCTTGAACTTGGCGTAGAACTGATTGACGTACTCGACGGCGTTGATGCCGTAGTCGTTGTGCGCGATGCGGGCGAAGTCCTTCGGGTCGAGCGTGGCGTTGCCGCGCCGCCCGAACGCCTTGTGCAGCGACCACTGCGCGAGCGAAATCTGGAACGTGACGGCCTTCGCGGCCGCGCGGCTCGGCCGGGGGGCGGCGACCAGCCCGGTGCCGGCGAGGGCGGAGGCGGCGAGGAACTGGCGGCGGGAGAGATTTGTCATCGGAGGAGTTCCCGTGCGGGGGAGGGGACCACTCACTGGTATAGCCACCCGCCTCCCGACCGGCCCGCCCCGCAGCGGCGAATCCCGACACTCCATTGCACCGAGTGCGGACAATCTCGAGCGAATTGGTTCGAGTGCGCGTCCGCACGCATAGGAAATCAGCGCGGGCGCCCTCCGCGCCACCGCCCCCTCGCCCGTACCGCAAAGCAGACCGGCATGACTCACCGCCAACCCCTTCCGCTGCGCGCCGAGCGGCTCGAGGACCGCGTCACGCCGGCCGCCGGCCGGGCGGACCTTAGTTTCGGCGCGTCCGGCCGTCAGACCGCCGCGTTCGACCTCGGCGGCGACAACGGCGACGGCGCCCTAGCCGTGGCGGTCCAGCCCGACGGCAAACTCGTGCTGGCCGGCACCGCCGACCGCGACGCCACTCGCAACACCGACTTCGCGGTCGCCCGCCTCACCACCGCCGGGGTTCTCGACGCCTCGTTCGGCCTGTTCGGTAAGCAGTCGGTCGTGTTCGACCTCGGCGGTACGAAGGCCGCCACCGCCGCGCTGGACTCGGCGGTGGCGCTCCAGCCCGACGGTAAGGTCGTGGCGGCCGGCTCGGCCGAGACCGCCGCCGGCGGCGAGACGTTCGCACTGGCGCGCCTCAACGCCGACGGTACCCCCGACACCACCTTCGGGTCGAGCGGCAAAGTGGCGACCGCACCCGGCGCCGCCTCGGCCGGTCGGGTGCTCTCGGTGGCCACCCAGCCCGACGGCCGCATCGTCGTCGCCGGCTTCGACCAGTCGATGTCCGGCTCCAACGGCGCGGCGCTCGTGCGCCTGAAGCCCGACGGCAGCCCCGACGCCAACTTCAGCGCCGGGGGCCGCGTGGCCCTCGGCCCCACCGGCGACTCGGTCGCCTACGGCCTAGCGCTCCAGCCCGACGGCCTGATCGTGGTCGCTGGCCTCGCGGTCGCCTCGGGCCGCAACACCGACTTCTTCGCTGCGCGCTACCAGAGCAAAGTCGTCGCGGACCTGCCGACCCAGTTCGCCGCCGGCTCGGCCTCGGCGGCGCAGATGCGCAACGCCGACGGCACCTTGCGCTACGAACTCACCCCCTTCGCCGGGTTCACAGGCGGGGTGCGCGTGGCGGCGGGCGACTTCAACAAGGACGGCGTCGCCGACCTCGTGGCCGGCACCGGCCCCGCCGGCGACAATCCTTACCCTCGACCCGTTCGCCGCCAGCGACGGCGTGCTCGTGGGGTAGGGCGGGTCGGTAACGGGGGCGGCCGCGCGAGTTCCGAACTCGCGCGGCCGCTTTCGTCACTCTCCCGCCCCGGCCACCTACACCGCCGACGCCGGCAGTGTGCCCGGCCGGGCGATTGCCA
>CAXTPM010000085.1:0-10627 GCA_964245865.1 uncultured Fimbriiglobus sp.
TGCAGAATCGCCTCGTCGCGCGGCAAGCCCTTCGCGCGCAGCACGTTGGTGTAATCGACCTGCAGGATTCCGTTCTTCTTGACGATCCCGAACAGCATGAACAGGCCGATCATCGCGTACACATCCAAGGGCGTCCGCAGCAAGAACAGCGACACCAGGGCGAACGGCAGCGTCAGCGGAACCGCCGCGAGGATGGTGATCGGATGCACCAAGCTCTCGAACTGGGCCGCGAGGATCATGTACATGAAGATGAATGCCAGCAGGAACGCCAGCGCGAAGTTCGAGTTCGAGTCGGCCATCAACTTTGCCTCGCCCAAAAACTCGTAGCGGTACTCCGGCGGCAGGTCGAGCGACTTCATGAACGCATCGACCTCGGGCAGCGCGTTCCCAAGCGCCACCCCAGGTGCCAAGTTGCATGTCACCGCCACCTGGCGCTGGCGGTTGTAGCGCTCGATCGTCGCCGGGCCGCGCGCAGGCGCGAGTGCCGAGAGGTTGCGAAGCTCCACCAGTTCGCCCGACGCCCCGGCCACGGTGAGCGCACTCACGGCCTGCGCGGTGTCGCGGCTCGGCAGGTCGGCGCGCAGCCAGACATCGTACTGCTCGATGCCTTCCTTGAACTTCGTCACCGGGTCGCCGCCGACCAGCACCCGCAGCGCCGAGGCGATCTGGTAGACGTTCACCCCGAGGTCCGCCGCCTTCTCCCGGTCGATCACCACCTGCAACTCGGGGTTGCGCGCGGCCGCGTTGGTATCCACGTCGGTGAAGCTGGGGCGCGACTTCATCCACGCTTGCGCCTTCGCGGCCACCGCGTCGAGCTTGTCGGGGTCGGGGCCGCGCACCGAAAGTTCGAGCTGCACGTTCTTGAACGCCGACGAGCTGAACAGTTTGACTTCCTGCACCGTGGTACGCAGGTCGGTGTACTCGGCCAGCGCCCGCCGGGCGTCGGCCATCGCGTCACGCTGCTTGAAGTCCCGCTCGGCGAGGTCGATCATCTTGCAGTAGATCGTCACCTTGGTGACATCGCCCTGCCCCTTGCCCTGCCGGCCGTTGGTCTCGCCGATGGTGGTGAAGACGTTCTTGACGCCGCGCAGTTTGGCAAGCTTGCCCTCCAACTCCTTGCACGTCTCGTCCACTTGGCTGAGGGTGCTCCCCTCGGGCATGGTCAGGGCCACCTCGAACTCGCTCTGGTCGTCTTTGGGCACGAAGTCGGTGCCCACCAGCGCGAACAGTACGGGCGTGGTCAGGAACACCCCCACCGCCGCCGCGACGACGAGCAGGCGGTGCCAGCCCCACCGGCCCCCGAGGCACCAGCCGAGCACGCCCACGTACCGGCGCGTCACCCAGCCCCAAAAGCCGCGGTTGCCGTCGCTGTGGCCGCTCTTGAGCGGGCGCAGGAAGTGCGCGCACATCATCGGCGTGAGCGTGAAACTCACCACCATCGAGAGCAGAATGGCGAACCCGACGACGAAGCCGAAGCTGTTGAAGAACCGCCCGACCTGCCCGGACATGAACGCGATGGGGGCGAAAATCACCACGAGACTGAGTGTGGTGGCCAGTACGGCGAGCGCGATCTCGCGCGTGGCTGCGGAGGCCGCTTCGAGCGGGGTCTGGCCGTACTCCTCCATGTGGCGGAATACATTTTCGAGCACCACCACCGCGTCGTCGATCACGATGCCGACCGCCAGGATCAGCCCCAACAGTGTCATGTTGTTGAGACTAAACCCCATCAGGTCCATGAACGCGAACGTGCCCACAATCGAGGTCGGCACACTGAGTGCGGCCACCACCGTCGTGCGCCAGTCGCGGATGAACAGGAACAGCACGCCGCTCACCAGGACCGCCGCGAGCATGAGGTGGAACTTGACCTCCTGGATGCTCCCCTTAATGAACTTCGACTGGTCGCGGATGACCTCCAACTTGATATCGCTCGGTAGCCCCGGCAGAATCTTGTCGAGCCGCGCCCTCACGTTGTCCGCCACCGCGATGGTGTTGCCGCCACTCTGCTTCTGAATAATCAGGCTCACCGCGTTCTCGCCGTCCAGGCGCGAGAGGCCGCGCGGCTCCTCGATGCCGTCCTCGACCGTGGCCACGTCCTTGATGCGCACGGGGTAGCCGTTCCTGCTCGAAATGATGATCTCGCCGAAGTCCGCACTCCGCTTCACGCGGCCGAGCGTGCGCAACACTTCCTCACGCCGCCCCGAGTCCACCCGGCCCCCAGGGAGTTCGAGGTTCTGCCGCTTGAGCGCCTCGCGCACGTCGTCGATGGAGAGTCGCCGGGCGCGCAGCGCATTCGGGTCGGCCGTCACGTTAATCGCCCGCGTCTGCCCGCCGACAAGCACCACCGCGCCGACGCCGCTCACGCTTTCGAGGTCTTCCTTGATTTGCTTCTTGGCGATCTCGGTGATCTCGCGCAGGCTCCGCCGCCCGCTAATGGCCACGGTGACGACCGGCGAGGCGTCGAGGTTGAACTTCTCGACCTTGGCGCGCGAGGCGTCCGGCGGCAACTGCTCTTGCGCGAGGTCCATCTTGTCGCGGATTTCCTGCGCCGCCGTGTCGCCGTTCTTTTCGAGCTTGAACCCGACGACGATCTGCGTGACCCCCTCGCGCGTGGTGCTCCGCAACTCGTCGATGCCCGACACCGTGTTCACCACCTCTTCCGCCACCTTCGTGACGGCCGACTCCATCTCGTCCACACTCGCGCCGTTCTGGGTGATGGTGACGACCACCACCGGCACATCGACGTTGGGGAAGAGTTCGACCCCCAGCCGGGTGTACGACGCTAAGCCCAGTACCACCGGCCCCAGCACCAGCATGGCGGTGAACACCGGGCGGCGGATGCAGATGTCCCAGATCGCGTTCATGCTCGGTCCTGTGTGTCAAACCCTGTGTCGGCTCGTTAGCGCCGCCAAGCGACCTTCCCCCCTACCGCACCGCCACGCGCGAGCCGTCCACCAACTGCGAGAAGCCGCTCGTCGCCACGCTCATCCCGGCCCGCAGCCCGGCGGCGCGCACCTCCAGCCAGTCCTTCTCGCGCACCCCCACCGCCACCTCGACCGCCTTTGCGGTGCCGCCGTCGAGGACGAACACCTTGTTCACCCCGGCCAGACTCACGAGCGCGGTCGCGGGCACGGTCAGCACCCCCGCGTCGGCCGCGAGCAGGATGCCGGCCCGCGCGAACCCCCCGGCCTTCAGGCGCCCGTCCAGGTTGGGCACGGTCAACTCCAGTTGGAACGCGCGCGTGCTGGCCTCGACCGTGGGGTTGATGCGGCTAACGCGCCCTGCGAACGCCACGGCGGGGTACGCATCGACCCGCACCTCGGCCGGCTGATCAACCCGCACCGCCGCACTGAGCGACTCCGGCACCGACGCCCGGAGTTTGAGCGAGTAGTCGATCACCAGCTTGAACGCCACCGTCACCGGCATACTGCGCACCACCTCGCCCTCGGCAATTAAGCGCTGGGCCACGGCGTACTTCAAGGGCGTGAACCCCGGCCCGACCGCCGCCGCCCACGCCTCGTAGCCGCTCGGCACCGGGGCGCGGACCACAGCGTCGGCCAGCTTCTGCTCCGCACTCGCCAAGTTGGCCAACTTCAGCTTCGCACTCGCCAGGGTGGCGCGGGCCTGGGTCTGGGCGTCGCGGTAGCTCGACTCGGCGGTCTTGGCGTCCAACTCGGCGGTGTCGAGTTCCTTGGCTGTCACCGACGCCCCGGCCGCGAGCCGGCGGGTGCGAGTCAGTTCCACGCGCATCGACGCCAGACTGTCGGCGGCGCGGCGGACGCTCGGCACCGCATCGACCTCGAAGTCGTCGCCGGGCATCGCGGCGAGGTTCAACTTCGCCAGCTCCGACTCGACCCCCCGCCGCGCCGCCTCGACTTCCAGGCGCAAGTCGGTCGGGTCCAGCTCGAACAGTACCGCCCCCGGCACCACGCGATCACCCACGTCGGCGCGCACCGCGAGCACCCGCCCATCGACCTTCGCCGACACGCTCACCTCGTCGTAGCCCATCAGACTGCCGACCACCGGAAGGCGGCGTTCGAGGGTGCGCGCGGCCACCGGCGCGGCAGTCACGCTCACCGGCGGAGCCTCAGCCGGGACGGTGGCAGAAGTGGGCGCCGCCGGCTTGCCGCAGCCCGCCGCGAGGATCACGAGCGTCGGCCAACACACGCGCATCACGGCGACTCCGGCGGGGACTGGAACAATCCGCATTCGAGTAACTTCCACACCGCGAGCGCCTGCGCCTCGGGGTCGTGCGGCCGGCCGGAGAGGGTGTTCGTCACCACCGTGCCGAACAGCAGGTCGCCCACCACGCACTCGAACTGCTCCGGCGACATCGGCCGCAACAGCCCCGACGCGAACAGTTCGGCCATGAACGCGTCGAGCCGCGCGTGCCGCGGGTCGGCGTGGCCGACGGCGAAGTACAGCGCCTGCCCCCGGCCGCGGAAGCTCGCGCGCTCCTGCACGAACAGCTCGACCACCTCCGGCCGCGCGGCGAAGAACCCGAGGTAAGCGCGCACGACGCCGAACAGCCGGGCACGCAATGGCAGCGTCGTGTCGGTCACGCCGCGCGAGACCGCCTCGGCAAGGTCGGTCAAGGCGTGGTCAAGAGCGGCGAGGAACAGATCGTCTTTACGCTCGAAGTAGCGGTACAGCGTCCCCTTCCCGACGCCTGCCGACTCGGCAATCGCCCCCATGTCCGCCCCGGCGTAGCCCGCCGAGGCGAACACGCGCCCGGCGGCGGCCAGGATTTCGCCCCGGCGGCGCGAGTCGAGCGAGGGGTCACGCGGCCGGCCCCGGCCGCGGGGTTCGGCGGTGCCAGGTGAGGTGTCGGAATTAGCGGACTTGTCGGTCATCAAAATCAGTTTAGCGGCCGGTCTGGCGAAAAGCAACCTCACCCCCGCCCCCTCACCGTTTTGGAGAGGGGGCGGGGGTGAGGTCTGTGCAACGCGGCCAATGTACAATGCCTCCGACACACTCCACCAGAGCCACCGCCGATGCCACTCGACTACGCACCCCTCCTCGCCGCCCTGCGTGCCTCGACTTCGCCGCTGCTGATGACCCACGTCCGCCCCGACGCCGACGGCCTCGGCTCGCAACTCGCGCTGGCCGAAGCACTCCGCTCACTCGGCAAGACCCCGCGCGTGGTGATTGCCAGCCCTCTGCCGCCCCGGTACGCGTTCCTCGACCTCGCTCGCACGCTGGTGCGGCAGTTCCGCCCCGACGACGCGGAACTCGCGGCGTGCGACCTGATTCTGATCCTGGATACGGGGACGTGGAACCAGATCGGCGACTTCGGGGCGTACCTGCGCTCGCGCGACGTGCCGAAATTCGTTCTCGACCACCACCGCACGCAAGACGACCTCGGCGGCACGGCCCTGGTGGACGCGACGGCCGAGGCGACGGGGCGGCTGGCGTATGAACTGATTCAGGCGCTCGGCGTACCGCTCAGCGCGACGATGGCCGACAACCTGCTGATGGCCGTGGCACTCGACACCGGCTGGTTCCGCCACCCCAACACGACGGCCGAGAGTTTCGGCCTGGCCGAGACGCTAGTGGACGCCGGGGCGAGGCCGACCCTGCTGTACGAGCAACTGTTCGAGTGCGCCTCGCTCGGGCGGCTGCGCTTGTTGGGCGCGGCACTCGCGCGGATGCAGCTACGGGCCGGCGGGGCGATCGCGTTCACCGAGGTCTACCTGAGCGACTACGCCGAGACCGGCGCGGTGCCGGGCGACACCGAAGACCTCATCAACTACCCGCGCAGCATCGACGGCGTCGAAGTGGCCCTGATTTTCATGGAGCAGGCCGGGGGCGGGGTCAAAATCAGCCTGCGGGCGCGCAGCAAGGTCGATGTCTCGCAACTCGCCGAGCAGTTCAACGGCGGCGGGCACCGACTGGCCAGCGGCGCGAGGGCTAATGGGACGGTGAGCGATGTGCGCGAAGCCGTCATCGCCGCGGCCGAGGCGGCGCTCGCAGCGCTGTGATGCTGGCAGTCCCTGAGCAGGTCAGCGTGCCAGGCTGGCAGCGAACGCCTGCCCAGCCGGGTCGGTCCCCACCGACGTAACCGTCGTATCTAGCACGGTTTACGGCCGCCCGTTGCATCGGCATTGCCTGCGGCATCGGATTCGCATCCCGCCGCTCAGAATCCGCCCGAGTTTTGCCGTCCGGGTCGATGTGATGCCCGCCGAGACGCCCCCGCCGACCGTGCCGTTTGCCGGCGCCCCGCCCCAACCGGGGATGGGGGCGATCGGCCGCGGCCCGGTGCGCTTCACGGTGATGGTCACCGACGACGACCCCGGTAGCCGCGAAGCCCTCGGCACCGTCCTGGCCTCGCACGGCCTCAACGTGGTCGAGGCCAAGAGCGGGGAAGAGGCCATCGACTTGGTGCGCGTCGAGCTAGTCCACCTGATCTTTTTCGACATGCACATGCCGCGCATGACCGGCCTCGAAGCCCTCCAACAGGTGCGGCTGTTCAACGAGTTACTGCCCGCGATCCTGATGAGCGCCGACGTGACGCGCGAACTCGTGCGGGCGGCGCACCAGGCGCAGGTGTACAGCGTGATCCCCAAGCCGGTGAACAAGGGCGTGGTACTGCACACCTTGACCCGCGCATTGCAGCGAATCTACGGAGTGCCGGCTACTCCAGCGGCGACCGAACCCGACAAGCCGTCGTGACGGCGAGTGTGTTGAGTGGTGTTTGACCCCCCATTACCGAAGGACAAACCGATGTCTGCCGCGATTACCCCCCTGAACGACAAGATCGTGGTCGAGCGCCTCGAGGCCGAGGATAAAAGTGCCGGCGGGATCATCATCCCCGACGCGGCGAAGGAGAAGCCCAAGCAGGGCAAGGTGCTCGCGGTCGGCGAGGGCAAGGCGCTCGACGACGGCAAGCGCGCCCCGTTCCAGGTGAGAGTCGGCGACCGCGTGCTGTTCACCAGCTACGCCGGGAGCGAAGTCACCGTCGAGGGCAAGGATTATTTGGTAATGACCGAGGACGACGTGCTGGCGGTCGTCGGCTAAGTCGCGCGGCCCGCGGGCCGTGGTTCGTGACGAGGACAAACTAACGCAGGCGTTGCGGCTCCTCACGAACCACGGCCCACGAACCACGAGTCACATTTTCTGATTTTGCCGTTGGCCCCCCGGCGCGGATCGACTAAGATCGCTCCATTCCGCGGGTCGCCCCAGCGACGAGTTCTGGCAATCGTTCGCCAGAGGCTTCGGGTTGCCCCGGCGGAGCGCCGCAGACTCACTTCCGCATCATGGCTACAAACATCTACGTCGGCAACCTCCCCTGGAGCGCGACCACCGACGACTTGGTGGAACTCTTCAGCCCTTACGGGACGGTCGAGAAGACCCAAATCATTTCCGACCGCGAGACGAACCGCAGCCGCGGCTTCGGCTTCGTCGAGATGTCAACCGAGGACGAGGCCAACAAGGCCATCGAAGCCCTCAACAACCAGCCGTACAGCGGCCGGCCCCTCACCGTGAACATCGCCAAGCCGCGCGAGTCCCGCGGCGGCGGTGGCGGCTACGGCGGCGGTGGGGGCGGCGGTTACGGCGGAGGCGGTGGCTACGGCCGCAGCCGGGGCGACCAGAGCGGCGGGTACGAGGGCGGCGGCGGCGGCGACGGCGGGCGCGGCGGCTACTAGCGCCTTGGCAGAATCTACCGACGCCAGTATACTCCACTAGCCGAACGGGCCGCGCGCCCGTTCGGCCATCCCCGTTTCGGCACGCTCCGAGTGGGCGCGCCGGGCACCCCGACCCGCTGAACCCCGCGAAGGATTATGCCCAAAGAGGAAGCAATCGAAGTCGAGGGCCGCGTCACCGAGGCGCTCGCCAACACCCAGTTCCGCGTGGCGCTCGACATCGGCGGCGAGGTCATCGCGCACGTCGCGGGCCGCATGCGGAAGAACTTCATCCGCATCACGCCGGGCGACCGCGTGAAGGTCGAGATTTCCCCCTACGACCTCACCCGCGGCCGCATCGTCTACCGCGCCCGCTAGTTACGCCGAATTGTGCCGGCAATCCGTCGCGGCGACTTGAGCTAAAATCGACCGTTTCGGCACTTTTTCGTTGACGCCCCGCCCCGAGATCGCCACCATACCCCCGTCGCACCGGACGCGATGCCGGCCTAAGTCCCCCCACTCGGGGCGGGCCGAACGACTCCCGTTCTTTCGCCACGGAAGGTTCCCCCCATGCTGATTACCACCGAACAAAAAGCCCAGGGCTGGCGCGCACTCGCGGTGATCGCCACCGAGTTCGGCAGTGCCGAGGCGCTCGTGTTCGTCGGCCGCTCGTCCACCCAGGTGCGGGCCGGCTACGCCGAGGCGTTCGCCGAGCAGTTCGACGACGAGGAAAAGTCGAACATTAGCCTGATTCGCCTGCAACAATGGCAGGGCGCCCCGGACGCGGGGAAGTGGCTCGACAAGGCCGAGTTGCGGCTGCCGGCCCCCGCGGCAGCGAAAGTCGCCGTCGCCAAAGCGGCGTAGCAAGTCCGGCGGTTTCGGCTTCCCACGGCAGCGCGTTCGCCTTACACTAGCCTCGACGGGCTGTAGCTCAGCTTGGTAGAGCGCTTGCCTTGGGAGCAAGAGGTCGTCGGTTCAAATCCGGCCAGCCCGACATCCGCCCCGCCCACGGAATCGATCCTAGGCGGGGCTTTTTCGTTCCTCGCCCCGTGGACCCCGCAGCGCCCGGCTCAGCCCCACCGCGAGCAGCATGGCCAGTCCCGAGCCGTAGAACGCCGCGTCGAGGCTTCCGGTGGAGTCGCGCACGTAGCCCGCCACTAGGGGCACGAGGAACGCCGCGCCCCAGCCGAGGAACACGAGGCCGTACTTCGCGCCGAGTTGGTTCGCTCCGAACAGGTCGGCGGTGAGCGCCGGCATCAGCGCCAGCCCGCCGCCGTACTGCCAGTAGGCGACCCCGACCACCGCGAACAGGAGCGGCACGCTGCCGGACTGCATCACCGAGGGGGTGAGCCAGAGGCACGCCACCGCCGCGAGGCCGTTGAGGGTGTACGCCCCGCGCCGGCCGATGGCGTCCGAGTAGACGCCGGTGCCGACGCGGCCCAGCGCGTTGACGACGCCGCCGAACGACGCCAGGAGCCACGCATTCTCGGCGAGGAACCCGCCGGCGGTCGCGGTCTTCGCCAGGATCGGGGCGGCGTTGGCGATCACCAAAAGGCCCGACTGCGCCGAGGCGGCGAACAGCACCACCAGGGCGTAGAACTGCCACGTGGCGAGCATCTCGCGCGGCGACATCCCGGCGACTTTGGGCAGCGTGTCGGATAAACTCACAGGCGGCGCGGTGGGCTTTGCCGGGGTCGCCAACAGTTGGGCCATCCCGACTACCGCGACGGCGAAGAACGCCCCGAGGCCGACGAAACTACCCGTGATGCCGAACTCGCCGATGAGGTGCTTCGCCAGCGGAGAGATGTACACCGCAGCGGCGCCGTACCCGGCCACGACTAGCCCGGCCACCAGCCCGCGCCGGTCGGGGCCGAACCACGCCACCGCCGCCGGGGTCGCCGCCGCGTAACCGAGGCCCATGCCGATCCCGCCGAGCACGCCGAAGCCGAGGACCAGCCCCTCGAAACTCCTCGACACCCCCGCCACGACGCACCCCGCCCCGAGGCAGACGCCGCCAAGGGTAGCACTCAGGCGCGGGCCGCGGCGGTCTTGCAGCCGCCCGGCGGGCACCATCGACAGCGCGAACACCACGCCGCAGACCGAGTACGCCCACGTCGATTGGGCGTCGGTGAGCGCGTGCCACCCCGCATTGACGCCGGTCAGCGGCGTGCCGGCGGGCCGCGTCGGCGTCTCGACGAGTGCCGACTTCCACACGCTCCAGGCGTACAGGATGCCCAGGCACAGGTTCACCGCCGTGCCGGCGGCGACGACGGACCAGGCGCGCAGGGGCCGGACGGCGGTGGACGAGGCGGGCATGGGGCGGGCGCTCGGGTGACGTGGCGGGGAGGAGTCGGTAGCATAGCCCCTGGGGACAGGTGGGGCGACGGGGGTTCGGCGAGGACGGATGAAGCGGGCGGCTTGCGACCGATCCGTCCGCGCTCGACGGCGAACCGCACGTCGTCGGCGTTCCGCACGGCGAATCGCTGCGGCGCCGGTAGCCGTCGGGAAGCTGATCCAGGTGCGCGAGCGGATGCTGCCGTCGTGGGGCGTGCCAATCGAGGTGCCGTGGCCGCTGCCGGCGTTGATCCGGCTGCCGGTGCCGCGCCCGTCGGGGGCGGGTGTGATCTGAGGTATGAGTCGTGGGGCGCAACGGACGGCGCTGAGGGTTCGGCCTCCCGTCGAGTCGGGGGGCGTCAGCCCTGGGTTGCAGTCCCGATCAGGTAAAAGTACGAACCGTCCGAGAGTCACGCGGCCCCGGTAGCCAACCCAGGGCTGATGTCCCCCGACTCGACGGGAGGCCGAACCCCGCCGCGTGCTAGGGTGTCGTGTGCCCCGCACGACTAGCCCACCGCGAGCGGAGGAACCCCCAATCATGCGCCAACTGGCGAGTGTCCAAATCATTGATCGCATCGACCCCATCGAGAACGCCGACGCCATCGTCTGCGCGCAGGTGCTGGGCTGGCGGGTCGTCGTCAAGAGCGGCGAGTACCGGCCCGGCGATAAGGTGG
>CAXTPM010000085.1:10637-13176 GCA_964245865.1 uncultured Fimbriiglobus sp.
GTGGTCTACTGCGAGATCGACTCGCTCTTGCCGGAGGTGCCGGCGTTCGAGTTCCTGCGCAAGTCGTCGTTCCGCCCGGCGGTCGATCAGGGCGACGTGTTCCGGCGCCCGGCGGGGTTCCGCATCAAAACGGTGAAGCTGCGCGGGCAGGTCTCGCAGGGCATCTGCTTCCCGCTGAGCGTGCTGCCGGAGGGCGCCCCCACCGAGATCGGGGCCGATGTTACCGAACTGTTGGGCGTGACCAAGTACGAGGCGCCCCCGCCGGCGGGGATGAGCGGCCGCGTGCTGGGCGGCTTCCCTGGGTGGCTTCCCAAGACCGATGAGACGCGCGTGCAGGTACTCACCAAGCTGCTCGAAAAGTACGCCGGGACCGAATTGTTCCTCACCGAAAAGCTCGACGGCAGCAGCATGAGTGCGTACCTCGACGGCGGCGTGCTGAACATTTGCAGCCGCAACTTGCGCCTCGACCCGACCGACGGCGAGCACCTGTTCGTGCGCCTGGCCAACGCACTCCAGTTGGCCGACAAGCTGGCGGCGCTCGAAGCGCGCCTCGGCGTGCCGGTGGCCGTGCAGGGCGAAGTCATCGGCCCTGGGGTGCAGCAGAACCGCTACGGCCTGCCGCAGCACGAGTTGCGCGTGTTCAACGTCCTCGACCGCACGACCTCGAAGCTCGTGGACCGCCAACCGGCCCTCGACGCCCTCGACGCGGCCGGACTCGCACGCGTGCCGGAACTCGGCCCGCTGGTGCTGAGCCATGGAGTCGATGAGTTGGTGGCACTGAGCGTCGGCATGAGTGCCCTGAACACGAAGGTCCACCGCGAAGGAATCGTGCTGCGGCCGGCCTCCGAGGTCAGCGAGTGGCGGCTCGGGGGCCGGCTGAGCTTCAAGGCGATCAACCCGCAGTTCCTCCTGAAGTACGACGAGTGACAGGGTCGCGTATCACTGCTTAAGTGCGTCGAGGTTGACGACCTCGCCGCCGTTGGCGGTGATGAGTGCTTTCAGCGCGTCGGCGGGGATGTCGGCACGCAGGTCCGTCACCGCCCCGTCGCCCATCAAGCACTTGAGCGTTCCCTTCTCGCCCACCGGCTTGGCGTTGGGGCCGAGTTGCAGGAGCACCCGCCGCATGTCGAGCTTGGGGTCGAAGGCGATGTCTTCGGGCTGGGTCCACGGCACCGGCTTGGCCGCGAGTGCGGCGAGAATCCTGTTCGACACCCCGTCGGAGATGCTGACAATTGTGGTGCGCGGCTTGGCGGGATCGAAGACGGTTCCCGCGCCGGCGAACACCTGGTAGTGCGTCACCTTCTCGGTCGGCTTGCTCACGCCGGGCAGGGCGAAGATTCCGGGCATCGGGTTGTCGGCAACGACCTTCAGGTTGTGCGCGCTGTCCCACGGCTCTTCGAGCTTGAACTGCGAGTAGAGCTTCTCCTGCTCGATGTAGGGCAGAATCAGCACGCGCCACGAGTGCAGCGGCTTGCCGGCGCGGTTCGTGCTCGCGGCGGGCGGGAAGTTCCCGTTAGCGCTCTCGTAGTTGTGGATCGCCAGCCCGATCTGGCGGAGATTGTCCGTCGCCGCACTCGTCCGGCTGCCGCCGAACAGGGACGGCAACTCGAAGGGGTCGGCGCCGAGTGCGACCGCCGGCGCCGAGAACCCGGCGTAAAGCAGCGCCGGCGTGCAGAGCCGCGCCAGCAGCGGGTGGACCGGCTGTTCTGCCGTGAAGGTGTCCCCGCTCTGGGCGAACACCGGTGACTCGAACAGGGCTTCGAGCCACTCGATCCCGGCGACGACCGCCAGCCCCTCGGTGGCCGTGCCGATCTCGCGCAGGTCGCGGGGGGCGTCGGGCTTCTCACGCTCCGGGCCGTGGATTTTGTCGAGCGCCTGCTGCTTGACCCCCTCGTAGCCCTTCGCGGCCTGCCTGGCCCGCGCGGCCATTTCGTCGAGTGCCGCCTTGGCCGTCGGCGCGTCGGGGAAGCATAACTCGGAGCGCAGCACCGGCCGGGCGCCCAGGTCGTAGGTGGCGAGCACCGACTTCAGCTTGGCCGACCCCGCCCAGAAGCCGCGCGCCGCGTCAGGCAGTTCCGCCGGGAAGACGCCCTCCGGGACACGCGCGCCGAACGTGAAGGCGTGGCCCTTTGATGCGGCGGCGAGGGCGAATTGCAGCGGGTGCGCCGCGCCCGCCGGCCGCGGCGCGAGGGCTTGCGTCACCGCGCCGCGGTCGCCCAGCAGCAGGGTGCGGTCGTCCAGCACGCACAGCGCGAACTCGCCGCGGACGTGGGCCGGCCTGCCGTGGACAGCCTCGGGCGTGGCGTCGGCCCCAAACCCCGCGACGACTTTGGCCGTGTCGAAAGGGGCCGTGCAGCGGACGATCACGCCGATCCGCTCCCCGCGCGCTCGGGCCTCCAGCGGCGGGGGCGGCGGCACCTCGCCGGGCGTGGTCGGGGCGACCGGCCGGGCTAGTGCCTCGGGCGCGGCCGCGCCCCTGAGGGTGGGGTCGGACACCGAGAACGCCGTCACCCGGTCGTAAGTCGCAGGCGCGGGGTGG
>CAXTPM010000086.1:0-4047 GCA_964245865.1 uncultured Fimbriiglobus sp.
CTCCGGCGACTGCACGCCGAGGGCGAGTTTAGTGACATCCTTGCCGTCGAGCAGCACGCGCACAACGACCGCGCCGCCCTGGCCGCTGATCGGGTCGAGGCCGACGAGCGACTCGAAGCGCGTGGCACCCTCGGGGACGGCGTACCTCAACTGCGACTGCGAATGCACCCCGACCCCGGAGTCGAACGTCTCGACGCCGATGTCGGTGCGCACGCGCAGCGGCTCGTGCCGCGCCGAGCGGTTGACGACACTCGGGAACGCCGCGCCGAGATAGCCGGCGGTCGCGTCTTCCAGCGGCTTGAGTTCGCCGAGCAGCACCACGGCGGGGGTCGCCAGCGCGTCGAGGGCGACCACTTGCGCCCACGGCCAGCGGGTGAACTCGCCCCAGGCGGTGCGGCCGCGCAACTCGCCGCCGAGCAGTTCGGCCTCGCGCAAGGTCAGGCGGCTCCCGTCGGCGAAGACGGCGCGAACCGCCGGCCCCTGCAGTTTGCCGGGGCGCGCGAGGCTCGGGTCGAGCACGATCGCCGCGACGGCGTCGCCTGGCCGCGCGGCGCGGGACTTGTCGGGCGACTGCCAGCGGAACCCCGGCGGGTCGGACTGCGCGGTGTCGAGGGTGCCGGCCAGCACGTCGCCGGATCGGGCGAGCAGCGCGTCGCGCTTCGGCGCGAGCCAGGAGTAGCGCGCGGGGTCGGCGGGCAGGTCGCCGGGGACGGGGGCGAGCCACAGGGCGCTTAGACTCAGCAGAGGGACGGTGAGACTCGGGGCGCCCGGCAGGCTGGGGGCGAAGTCGAGCTTGCGCGCGTCGCCGCCGGCGAAAGTCCCGGCGATGCGGTCGCCGTTGGTCAGGATCACCCCCGGCGCGGTCGGGAACCCAGGGCGGGCAGCGCCGGCGCGCTGCAGACTCACGAGTTTGCCGGCCGGGATGCCTGGGTTCGCGCGGCCGGGCTGGGGGTCGAACTCGAGAGCCAAGTCGGGGGCGATGGTGCGGACGGCGCCGACGCGCACCTCGGCCGAGTCGGCGGACTGCACGACGAACGGCGCGGCGACCGGCGGGATCAGCAAGACGCAGGCCAGGA
This sequence comes from uncultured Fimbriiglobus sp., assembly GCA_964245865.1. GTDB lineage: Bacteria > Planctomycetota > Planctomycetia > Gemmatales > Gemmataceae > Fimbriiglobus. The sequence goes on from CAXTPM010000086.1 coordinate 1,077, forward strand.
CGAGGAGCATCGGGCGAATCCGTCCGGGCAGGTGCGGGTCGAGGCGAGGGATTAATCTACGAATCGTGGCAAATTCGGCGCGGGGCGGGTCGACGAATCGATCTGGAAAAAATCTTGCCGCCGCGCCGAATCTCGGCGGGCGGTCGGCCATCTATGAGTGCGTGACTCAAGCCCGGCCGGCGGAAGAACGGGGCGCCGACCGGGGCCAAGACCCCAAAAGTTCCCGTTCTCGAACCGGAGCGCTTCGACCCATGTTACCCGCGACCCGCAACTCGAACCGCCTGAACAACCTCGTCGAGCAGTTCTTCGGCGACAGCTTCCCCGCGACGGCCCAGGTGCGCAGCCTCCCCCTGAGCGCCTGGGAAGACGAAAATACTGTGCACGTGGAGATGGACCTGCCCGGCGTCGCCACGTCCGACATCGACATTAGCGTCCACGGCCGGGTGCTGACCGTGCGGGGCGAGCGCAAGAACGCCGGCGGCGAAGGCCGCTTCGACACCCGCACCTACGGCGGCTTCGAGCAGCGCATCGGCCTGCCGGCCCCGGTGGACGCGGACAAGGTCGAGGCGAAACTCGCCGGCGGCGTGCTGAGTCTGACGCTGCCGAAGAGCGAGGCCGCGAAGCCGCGCAAGATCGAAGTGCGGGCGTAGTGTTCGGGCGAGTGGCGGCCCGTGCAAAGGGGAATCGCCCTTGCACGGGCCGCTTTTTGCGCCCCGCCGCCGGCGCGGCCGACGACTATGGCCGACGAACAGGGGCGGCACTGGCTGCCAAGGCTATTTGAACGGCTTGTTTCTCCTCCTTGTGGTTTTGGACTGTACGTGCGTTGGCGTCCATCTTTGGCTCGGCGTCCGCCGTTGGTGGGTGTACGGCCGCTGTTGGTGGCCGATGCACTCGTCATACTGGTCGTGACCGGCGGGGCGGTTTCCGACGACAACTAGACTACCGTAGTATAGTGTTAATATGATTCCTCTTCGTGTCCCTATGCCTATTCAACAGACGCAGCCGACGCTATCATGACGCTCGGCGGGGGCCGGTCCCGCCCCCCGCCCCCGTAGCTCAGGGGATAGAGCACCGGTTTCCTAAACTGGGGGTCGTGCGTTCGATTCGCACCGGGGGCAGTTGACGTAAAGGCTTGTAGTCATAGGATTTAGGGAGAGTCGAGGGTTGGCGGATCGGGTCGGTAGAAGAGCCGTTTACCGCCTATTTACCGCCAATCCCGTCCGGAGCCTTCCCGAACACGACTTCCGCCTCGGCCGCGACCCGCGCGTCGTCGTTCGGCATCACGTGGCTGTAGACCGACAGCGTGATCTCGACCGAGGAGTGCCCGAGCCGCTGGCTGACGGCCTTCAAGCTCATGCCGCGCGACACCATCAGGCTCGCGTGGGTGTGACGTAGCCCGTGGAAGGTGAACCCCTCGGGCGGCTCGGCGACCCCTGCCCCGACGCACGCCGCGCGGCACTGCTTCAAGAGCGGGTGGAACGACCGCCTCACGAAGTTCGACTTCCGCATCGGGTTGCCGTTCCGGTCCCCGAAGATCAAATCGTCCGGCATCGCCGGTGCCGGCCGGCGAGCGTCCAGCGCGGCGCGGGCCGAGGGCGGCAACCCGACCGACCGCCGTCCGGCCGCGGATTTCGGCTCCTTGAACACCGGCCCCGAGTTGAGCATCGCCACCGTCCGCCGCACGCTCACCACCCCCGTGGCGGGGTCGTAGTCCCGCCAGGCGAGTGCGAACAACTCGCCCTGCCTCAGACCCGCCGAGAGGGCTACGCAGTAGAGGGCGTAGTCGGGCCGGCCGCTGGCTGCGTTCAGGAACAGCGAGGCCTGCTCGGCGGTGAGGAACGCGGTGATCGCCTTCTTGGGCCTCGGCCGGGCCGCGTCGGCGCACGGGTTACTCGGGATCAGTTTCAGCCGCACCGCCCGCTTGAGGGCGCCCGAGAGGATGCGGTGCGCGGCCTGCACCGTGTGGGCACTCGCCCCGGCCCCGGTCATCGCCTGGTAGACCGACTCGACCGCGACCGCCGACACCTTCGCTAGCTTGAGGTTCCCGCACGCCGGCGCCAGGTGCAGCCGGAGGATGGACTCGTAGGTCTCGTAGGTGGTCGCCTCCAAGCGCCCCTTGGCGGTGGCGAGGTGGCGCTCGAGGTAGGCGGCGAGGCAGACGTTCCCCGCGTCGCCGACCGGCCCCTGGCCTTGGAGCACGCGCAGCTTCTCATGCACCTCGCCTTTGGTTTTGCCCGTCACGGTCTTACGCCGGCGCTTGCCGTCGGCCCCGGTGCCCATCGAGACTGTAGCCTCCCAGTGCCCAGACGGGTGCTTCCTGATGCCGCCCTCGCCCCGCCCTCGTCGCGTCCTACCCATGACTTCCAACCTCCGCCTGTAAATGCCTGACAGATACCGCAGACGCTATAACCTGAACAGAGAAAAGTTTCTCTAGGTTCCTTAAACCATGCCCCCTATGTCACCTCTAAGGGCCGACTTTGTACGAGCCGACAATTTTCCTGGGGCTGGCGGATGCCCCCTATCTCACCAATCCCACCTTTATAGTCCAGCGCCGGTAAGACTGAACAGCGTATTGCGCCCGGCAATCACTTCTGGTCGAGAGAAGTAAAAGCATGCCCCCCATGCCCCCCCATGCCCCCCCCCGGCAGGAGGCCTGAGGCCATCCCAGGCGAGGCGTCAGTTCACGTGAACTGACGATACCCGTTGGAACAAGCACCGTCAGTTCACGTGAACTGACGGTATCTCAATGGCAAGAGACCGTCAGTTTCCCAAACAGTAACGTGGGTACCCAGGCTCCAGTCTTCAGTGCGCGACAGGCCGATGCCCCGCCAAAGACGCCGCCCACTCCTGGATGTGGCCCCCGGTCCATTACAGTGATCGGACCACCTCGACTGCCGTAAATCCTTGCGCCGTGGGGAACTTCGCGCTAGACTGGACCGGTCCGATGGACCGGCGGACCACGCGGCACACT
>CAXTPM010000086.1:4057-5902 GCA_964245865.1 uncultured Fimbriiglobus sp.
ACACTCACGGAGCGGACCATGGGCACGACTGCCAAGGCGGACAAGCGCGAGCGGGTGGCGCACGCGATGGAGCGGCTGCGGGTGAACGGCGGCAACGTGCGGCTGACCGCCCGCGAACTCGGCATGAGCCACGTCACGCTCTTGCGCTGGGCCGAGGCGTCGAAGAAGCCGCCCGCCACGCGCGGACCCCGGCCACCCATCCCCGGCGTCAAGTCCGCCCGGCCGGCGGAGTCGATCCCGGTCAGTCAGCCGCCCCCGCCGCGCGAGCTGCTGGCCGTCCCGGCCCCCCGCGAGACTCGCGCCCCCGAGATCGCGGCCATGCTGGAGGACCGGCTGATTGCGGCGCTCAAGAACCTGACCGACCCGGACCTCGCCGCGATGCCGGCGGAGAAGCTCGGGCCGCTGGTGGGCGTGCTGGCGGCGAAGGCGCGCATCTACTCCGAGCAGGCGACCGAGATCATCCGCTCCGAGGGCGGGCGCGCTGACGACAAGTTCGAGGACTGGCACCGCGACGACCTGAACGACCTCGGCGAGCTGCTGGAGCGGGTCGAGGCGCGGAAGCTCGCGCAGGCGACCGGGGCGCCGTTCGACGCCGCGGCGTGGCGCCCGGCCGGCAGCTACCGCCCCGTCTACCGGCTCGACGGGGCGACTGACCTGGGAGCGGAACCCGCGCCGACCGTTGTGGCCGACGAGGTGCCAACCGTTGGCAGCGCGGACGAGGTGGTTGTCGCCCCGGAGCCGCCCCCGGTGGCCGACGCGCCGGTGGCGCAGCCCGCCCCGCCGCAGGTATCGGCGCCGGCACCGTTCGACCCCTACGGCGCTCCGGGGCGCCTGGCCGACCTCGACCGCTACTTCTAGCGAGCGGCGCGAATTGGGCATGGCCCAATTCAGCCGGCAGACCGCCGCCGGCATCGCCGTGAAGTCGAAACGACGCCCCCTAGCACGTCACCGTGAGCCGAATTGGGTCATGACCCAATTCCACCTTTGGGCCACCAGCCAACCCCAGTGCGGACACGCGCCCCCCGTACTAGGTGGTGTGCCCTCTCGCGTCGCGGCGCGCCTTGCCGGACACGGTGCGCCCGTACTAGGGGTGTGACCCTTCGCGGCGCGACGACGATGCCCCCAGCCCCCGAGTCGGTGACCAATGACCACGACCGCGACCAAGCCCGACGACGCCGACGCGCTCGTGGACACTGCCGCCACGGCCCGCCTGGCGAGTCTGAGCGTCCGCGCCGTCCAGCACCGGGTCAAGACCGACCCCGCGTTCCCGAAGCCCGTGAGGGTCGGCAAGCGTGCCGTGCGCTTCCGGCTTGCCGAGGTCCGCGCCTGGCTGGCGTCGCTGCCGACCGCCGGGGGCAACTAGCGATGGCGAACCCGCCGACCTACCCCGCGAAGGTCATCCAGACGCGCGTCCGCGAGGCGGTGGCGCAGACCGTCCGCGACCTGCAACTGCCGGGCGTTCTGGATGTGCGGTGCGTGTTCCGGTTCGTGCGCGGCCAGATCACCCTCCCCGTCGTCGTCGTCTCGGCCGACGGCCTCGCGGAGACCGAGGGGGCCAACGGCACCAACGAGCAGGACGAGGTGGGCTACCCGTGCAGGGTGGCCGTCGTCGCCAACCTCGGCGACCCGCCCGACCAGTCGAGGCTCGCCGAGTTCGACCTGTGGCGCGCCGCGATCCGCGTCGCGTTCGACGGCCGGCCCCTGAAGGGCGTGCCGGAGTCCACTGTCTGCGAGGTCGAGCCGTCGCCGCGTACCAGAACGCGGCGCGTCGTCAAGCAGTGCCGGTGGGCAATCGCCAAAAGATGCGCGTCGTTTGTTTCTTGTCCGGCAAGGAAAATCGTGCCG
>CAXTPM010000086.1:5912-13108 GCA_964245865.1 uncultured Fimbriiglobus sp.
GTCTGCGAGGTCGAGCCGTCGCCGCCGGGCGAGGAGCCGGGCGAGTTCGCCCTGTACACGACCGCGCAGGTCGTCCGCTGCTACTGCCGCGTCCCCGTCCGCACCCTGGTGTAACCCATGCCCGCCCCCGAAGAGAAGCCCGCGCCGCGGGAGTTCGTTGTGCAGTTCGGCGCGATGGGGTCGATGACCGTCGCCGCCGCCTCGGAAGAGGAAGCCATCAAGGTCGCCCTCGCCGCGGCGTTCCCCGGCGCCGCGCCCCGCGGCGAGGGCGTGACCGCCAAGCCCGCCGGCTCGTGAGCGGACTTACATGTTTCCAAATCATCGGATGATTTGGAAAGGCGCGACAGTCAAGACCGCCGGCTCGTGAGCGGCCCCCGCAACCCACTGGTGTAAGTCATGCCCGCGCCCTTCAACGCCGTTTTGCCCAAGTACCAGCGCCTCGCCGCCGGGCCGATCAACGGCACCTCGGGGGGCGTCGCGCGGCTGGGGTTCACCCGGTTCGACCCCGGCTGCACCACCGACCTCTACGACTCAACGGCCGGCAAGGCGGTCGGCACGCGCACGCACCTGACCGGCGGGATGGTCCGCAACGTCCGCCGCGCGGCGCCGCAGGTCAGCCTCCAGCCCACCCCGCTGGAGTGGGCGAGCGTGCTGCCGTGGATCATGCACAGCCCCACCGCCGCGGCCGTCACGGGCGCCACGACGGTGCCCCTCGGCGAGCGGGAGTGCTCGCGCGACCTGGCGTTCGACGACACCCAGCGCGTGTGGACCGTCACCGACTGCGTGGTCGGCAGCGCCACCTTTTCGGCGTCGGCAGGGGGGCCGCTCTCGCTCGATCTCTCGTGCGCCGGCACCGACTTCACCACCGCCCTGACGTTCCCGACCGGGACCACGATCCCACTCGGCCCGCCGTTCATGATGGTCGATGCGTCGATCAGCCTGGCCGGCGTCACCTCGCTCCAAGTGCAGTCGGTGACCTGGACCATCGACCACGGCCTCTCGACCGACCGCTACTTCCAGGGGTCGGCGTCGTCGGGTGCGATCGCCACCGACCGCAACATCACCGTCTCACTCACGCTCCCCTACGGCGTCCACGGCAACCTCTGGAACGCCGGGGCCGGGGACGCCGGCGCGGTGGTCAACCTCACGTTCGTCCGCGGCACCAGCACGCTCGCCATCAGCTTCCCGGCGGTGCGCGCCACCGAACCCTCGGTCGGCTCGACCGTGCCCTCGGAGGTGTTCCTGCCCTGGAGCGGGCGCGCGTCGAGCAACACCCCCGGCGGCGAGATGACCGCCACCATCACCGTCTAGTTGCGGGCGGCCCTCCGCAACCTCTTTCCAACGAAACGGTTTCGTTGGAAACCACCACCATCACCGTTTAGGAGTTCGACCCGTGGCCAAGTTGACGCTCAAGTTGAACCTGTTCGGCGCGCTGACGCAGGCGTTCGCCACCCAGGCCGCGGACGGCTGGCCCTCGGTCGAGGGGGCCGTGCGCCCGGCGACGCCGCGCGAGGTCGATCAGTACCGCGCCGAACTCGACCGCTCCAAGGACGCGACCCGCACGCAGGCGGAGTTCTTCGCCCGGCACCTGAAGACCTGGGACGTGGAGGGCGAGGACGGCGCCCCGATGCCGATCACGGCCGAGTCGCTCATGGCGCTGCCGTACCCGGTCTGGCGGCAACTCCAGGCGGTCGTGCTCGGCGCGGGCGGGGGCGAAGTCCTGGGAAATGGGCCGCGCTGATCCGCGTCTGGGCCGACCCGGATCAGCGGACGTGGGCGAGGACGTGCGCCGACTGCAAAGCGTGGGTCATCGGCAATGACGGCCGGCCCGCGACCTTCCCGCAGTCCGACGGCCGGGGCGGGGTGGTCGAACTCCCGATGGCCATGCCCGCCGGGGTGCCGACCCCGTGCGGCGTGTGCCCCAAGGTGCTCCCCGGCCGGGAGCCGTGCGCGGAGAACGCCGCCGAGTTCGAGCCGTGGGTGAGTGACCTGCTGGCCCACTTCGCGGAGTGCAAGGCGGTGGGCGACTTCGGCGAGTGCGATCCGTTGACGAGGGCACTGGCGCGGGTGTGGTCGGATGCGGTCGAGGCGAGGCAGTCGGCGGACATGGCGCGACTCGTGAGGAAGGGGCAGTAGCGTGGCCAAGCAGAAGAAGACTCCGCAGCAGCTCGCCGAGGACAAGGTTGCCAAGCGGCGCCTCGCCGAGTTGGTCGCGGCCGGCATCGCCGCGGCCCGGCCGCCCCAGGCGGTGAGCGCCGCCGACGCGGCCAGCCAGCAGCTCCAGAAGGAGTTGTTCCAGCGCGAAGTGCGGGCCGAGTACGCCAAGCTCGTCGGCCCTGCCGGGCTGGGCGGTGCTAACGCCCCGAAGTCGGTCACGCAACTGGCCCAAGAGCAGATCGGCGCCGAGCGGCAGAAAGCGGCCGTCGCCCTGGAGGTGGCCCGGCTCAGGGGTCCGGGGCCGGCGGCGCCCACCATGCAGGAACTCGCCGCCGACCGGGCGATGAAGCAGGTCGCTGCCGAGCAGCAGCGGGCGCTCGACAAGCGCGAGTACGAGCGGCTGACCGGCACCGGCGAGTTCTCCCCGCGCGCCGGGCTGCTGTCGCGGGGCTACGCCGGCGCCCGGTCGCTCCTGGGCGCCCCCGCCGGCCTCACCGCGGCGTTCACCCAGGCCGCGTTCAACCCCACGGCGCAGTTGGTGTACCGCGCCGCCCGCTCGGCCGAGCAGGTCGCCGACGCCCAATCGACCCCCTTCGTCGTGAGCCAGGCCCAGAAGGACCGGGCGAGCTTCGGAGCACTGCCGGTGCTCTCGGACCTGGTGTTCGCCGGCGTCGGTGCGGGCGAGGGGCTGCTGGGCATCACGCGCGAGCGCAACCAGGTCCGGGAGACGGGCGTCCGCCAGGGGCTACTCGGCGAGTTCATCGGCCGCGGCACGTCGCTCAAATCATCCGAGGGTCTGGAAGCGCACCTGCGGAAGTTGCAGGCCGACGCCGACCAGACGTTCCGCCTGCCCTCGCTGAAGTCCGAGGACCGCTCGACCTCGCTCGCCCGGCAGCTCTACGCCGAGGACGCCCAACTCCTGCCCCTGCGCCAGCAGCGCGTGAAGGCCGAGCGCGAGCAGACTGCTTCGGATCGCAAGATCATCGAGTTGGACAAGGCGGAAATCCTCGCCCGCTCCGACGTGGCTGACATCCGCAAGCAACTCGATGCCAGGATGCGCGAGAGACGTGAAGGGATTGGCTCGGGCCGAGGAGAGCGGGCGCTGAACGCCCCGACACAGGAGGCTTACGTCGGAGCCAAGGAAGCCGGCCTCAACTCCCAACTCGCCTCGCGCACGGCCGACCTGGAGCGGCTGACCCAGGCGGGCCGGTCCGCCAAGGAGGACAACACGCGGAGGATTTCCGCCCTCAACTTCACCCGCCGCGAGTTGCTGGAGGCCGAGTCGCGGCAGTTCGACGCACGCGAGGGCCAGGCGCGGGGCGAACTCGGCCGACTGGGGGACGCCGGGCCGCTGGGCCGGTTGCAAGGCTTGAACGCCTTCAACGCCATCAAGCAAGTGGGCTACGATAACGTGACCCCCGAGGAGCGCTCCGCGGCGCGGCAGTTCTTCCCCAACGAGGTCGAGGATTTAGCCCAGCGCTCGGGCCGCAACTTCATCCCGGAGTTCCGCCGCGCGGCGGGTGCGAACTCGCTCGACTACCGCGACGACGTGGAGGCGGTTGCGGGGAAAGGCAACAAGGCGCGCGAGGACGCCCGGCAGCTCGCCGAACTCGACGTGCCCCGGCTGTCGAAAGGCATGGCCGACGCGATGGTGGGGTTCGTGAACGCACTGATCGACCAGTTCAAGCAGCAGATGGACGACAAGATCAGGCTGCTCCAGCAGAACGCTGGCAACCAGGCGCTCGGGAGCCGCTGACCCCGCCGGCCTACCCCTCGGTCGGCCCCGCCCCTAGATTCGCACCTGGCAACAGAGTCCGCGAAACGAGGGTGATGTGATGCTCAAGGGATTTGCAGGCGCTGCACTGGCGGCCGTGGTGTTCGCGGCGGGGTTCGCCGGAGGCGCGGTGTACGAAAGCCGTGGGGCCGCTGCCAGGCTGAGCGACCTCCAGGCCGAGCGCGATGCGGACGCGAAAGACTTCAAGAGGATGTTCGAGCGGCAAGAGCTTTTCTGGCAGAAGCAGGTTGGCGAACTGATAACTGAGGTCAACGAACTCAAAGCGAAATTAAGGGAGCGGTAGTGCGCCTGAAGTTCGGCTCCACTTGGCTCGGCGACGCCAACGCCACCCGCTACACGTGGTCGCGGCAACTGCTGCGCAGCGCGGGCGGGGTCGGCTACGGCATGCTCTGGACCTGCCAGGTCGAGGAGTCGCTGTTCCGCGTGGCCGACCAGTACGACGCCACGGTGAAGATGGCGATCATCGAGGACGCGCTGGCCACCCAGAACCAGACGCTCGTGTTCTTCCACGACGACGGCAGCAGCACCCAGAACCAGGGCAACAGCCCGTCGAGCGTGTCCGGCGTGCGCTGCACCTCGGGGCCGACCTGGCTCCCCACCCTCGGCGGCTGGGTCACGCACAAGAGCTTCGCCTGCGCCTTCGAGTGGGAGACGGCCTTACCGGGGAGCGCCGGCATCCTGCTCGACTTCAAGGAGACGCTGACCCTCTCGGGCGGCACGCCCCTGGTGGCGATCCTCCAGCCGATCGACGGCACCCCGGCGGTGATCCAGGAGGTGGCGAGCGTCACCCCCTACCGCGCCAGCCAGTCGGGGAGTGCCGTCGGCTACGCCAGCCGGCCCAACCCGCTCGTGGCCTCCCCGCCGATCTTCTTCACCTCCCCCGGCGTGCCGCTGCGGCCGGTGCTCGACTCGACCAGCCAGTTCAGCGCCCAGCGCGTCGGCCAGGGGTCCAAGGGCTTCGGCGTGGCGTGGCAGCGCGAGTTCGTCGCGGTCTACCCGCTCGGGGGCGTCCCCCAGGAGTGGGTGGGCTGATGGCCTGCTACATCACTTGGGAGGGCCAGACCCTCCGCACCCTCTCGCTCGACTACGCCGCGGCCGTGGGCGTCTCCCCCCAGGTGGCGAACCTGCGCTGCGTCGCCGGCGAGTTCCCCCCGGCGCTCGCGGGCACGCTGGCGTTCGGGGTCGGCCCCAACGTGGTGACGCTGCCCGACTGCGCGCTGGCCGACCTGCGCGAGTCGAGTTCGGGCGCCGGCCGCGTCTGGGACTTGAGCATCGAGGACCGGCGGTGGCGCTGGCGGGAGGGCTTCCCGGTGTCGGCCGACTGGAACCAGACCGACCGGCGCGGCAAGCTGATCCCCCGCACCGTGCGCAGCCCGTTCCAGGTCGCGGCGTATTTGCTCTTGGCGATGGGCGAGGTCAACTTCAGTATCAGCCTGCCCGCCGGGCTGGCGGTCCCGACCGGTCCCGGCGCCCCGAGCCGCCAAGACTCCGATGTGCTCATCGACCCGAAGCAGGAGTACCTGAACCTCGGCCAGAACCTGCCGCCCACCGGCGCCAACCCGCGCGTGTCGTGGGCGTCTGTGCCGGCCGCCAAGGCCCTGGCCAGCTTCGTCGAGCAGTTCGGCTGCGTCGTGATCCTCAACCCGATCAACGGGCAGGTCAGCGTTGAGGCGCTCGGCCAGGGCACGCCGCTGCCCATCGTGCCGGGGGTGGTGAGCCGCTCGCCGTCCATCAGCCCGGTGCTGGCCCCCGCCGCGATCCGGGTGGTCGGCGCCCCGACGCGCTTCCAGGCCCGCATGCCGTTCCGCCCGGTCGGGAGGGACTGGGACGACTCGTGGCAGGCGCTCGACAACCTCACCTACGCCCCCGCCGCCCCCGCCGGCCAGAGGATGTGCGCCCTCGCGCGGGGCGCCATCAGCCTCGGCATGGTTGTGGACGGCAAGGCGTACACCGGCGCCGCGGGGGTCGATGACCTGGTGGGCCAGATCAACGCCGACATCGACCAATTCCGCGTCACCGCCAGCGCCCTCACCGACGCCAACGGCGAGAAGTCGCTGATGGTGCGCGCCAACAGCGACGGCTACGAGTTCGACCTGCGCCCGGTGGGGTCCGGCGTCGAGGTGGTGTGCACCAGCGGCCCGCGCGGCCCGCTCGACCGCTGGTGGAACGGCACGCCGGGCGTCATGGAGCAGGCGCAGGCCACGACCCGGCTGACCTACCCCCAGGCCCGGCAGTTGGCCGCGTCGAGCGTCTGGCGCACGTACCAGCTCGTCGCCGCCGACCCCACCGGCAAGACCTCCCCGGCGGGGCTGCCGCTCCCCGGCGTCGGCACCACGGCGGACCCCTTGGGCGTGGGGCCGACGCCGGCGCGCACGAGTGACCGCAGCCGCATCGTGCTGGAGCCGACGCGCGTCGTGCAGATCGTCCCCCGGCCGGGCGACGAGGACCGCATCGACGCCGCCACCGGCCAGCCCTACGCCGCCGAGCAGTACGACGGCTACTCCAGGGACCGCGCGGCCGCGAGCTACGGCGGGGTGTACCGGGGGTTCACCTCGGGCGGCAACTGGAGCGCCGACGCCAAGATCGTCATGGGCAACACGCCCCGCAACAGCCAGTTCTACGTACCGTTCGACCTCTGCGACCCCGAGCGGCAGGTGGTCCGCTTCTCGACTCCGGTCTACCGCGTCTTGGGCGGCGAGCGGCAGTGGCCGGGCGGGGACAAGCGCCCGCTGCCCGACGGGGCGGTGCTCGGGGATGCGGTGTTCCTGCCCCCCCGGCTGGTGATCGAAACGGGGTTCACGCTGCTCGACCCCGCCACGCGCTCGCCGGTGCGCTTCACGGACTCGCTCAGCCTCAACGGCCCGGCGCCCGTGGTGGAGTACCTGCACGAGGACGTGCAGCAGGAGGTGTACGGGGTGTACGACGCCGACCACAAACTGCTCAGCGCCGCCTCGGTCGATGCCGACGCCTTCACGCGCGCCGTCTTGTACTGCAACCTGCACGCGGCCCAGTACCAGTTGCCGACCGCCCTCACGGTGACGTTCGCCGGGGTGCGGCTGGTGCCCCTGAGCGGCCAGATTCGCCAGGTGTCGTGGAGCCTGTCGGCGGGCGGCTTCACCACCACCGCCAGCCAGAACAGCGAGCACAGCAGCGCCGTGCTGCCGCTGCCCGCCCGCCGCCGGGCCGAGCGTCTGAGTCCGAACATGATGCGGGCGCTCGAAAACCTGGCGTCGGACCCGGTGGC
>CAXTPM010000087.1:0-12996 GCA_964245865.1 uncultured Fimbriiglobus sp.
ACATCGCGCCGGTATTTGGCGCGCGGGGCGGCGCCGTCGGTCTGGGTGTAGACGTAGGTGGCGGTCACGGGGTCGGGCGTCGGCACATCCGAGCCGACGAGGGCCTCGTCGCCGGCGCGCTGGTCGCCGCGCGCCGTCACCGCGCCGAAGGGCACTAGCCCCTCCGCGACGCGCGTCCCGAGCCGGAGTGTGGTGCCGTCGCGCCGGTAGCGCAGCGGGTAGGAGCTCGGCGGGCGCGGGCCGTCGCCGCGCTCGGCGAGCAGCAGTTGGGCGGGGAACTTGTCGAGTTTGAGGTCGTAGGCAAGGGGCAGTTCGTTCTGGTTGGGCGGTACGGCGACGAACGCCTTCTGGTCGGCGGCGAACCGCAGCGTCGGCCCGAGCACGAGTTTGGCGGGGTCGAGGGGGGAGTCGGGCGGCAACTCCACGCGCTCGCACTTCCACGTCCCCTCCAGGGCGTCGAGCTCGGTCTTGAGGGCGTCGGCGGGCGTGGGCATGCGCCGGCCGGCGGCGGGCTGGGCGGTGCTGTGGGCTTCGGCGCGGGCGGTTTCTCGGCCGGCTGGCGCTGGAAGGTGTAGGCGTACATGACGACGCGGACGATGCGCTTAAGCGAACACCTCGGCCGCCTGGCCGAGTCGCTTCGGAGCCTCAAAGACCGGGCGCAGGACGCCGTCGCCGGCGAACTCGCCCGAGCCGTCGGCCAGACCGCCCAGGACGTGATTCACTCGGCGCTCGGGCGCACCCCAGCAACGCCGCCGGCTTATTCCCGGCGCGAGTACGACCCGTGGGCCTACGAGGACGCTGAACCCGGCGAGTTCGACTCGTTCGACCCGCCGCCACTGCCGGCGATGGCGACGACCCCCCCGCCGACTCGCGCCCGGCCCGCCTGGCTGCCGATCGCCGGCCGGGCCTTGATCGGCTGTTTGACGCGCCCGACCCGCCCGTGGTGGCCCCTGGCGCTGCTCGCCGGCGCCGGGGTCGCGGCGCTCGCGCAACACCCCCTCGTGGTAGCGATCTCTGTCGCCTTGCAAACCGCCGCCGAGTTGCTCGGCGCGTAGCCCCGATTGCGACCGGCCCGGCCCGTACCCGCTCCCGGCGATGTCGGGGCCGCCAGCCGCCGCGCGCCGGTCGCTCTCACGCCCGAGTCCGCTGCCCCGAACTTGAGTCCCACGACCACCCCAAACTCGGAGAATCACCATGTCCGTGACCCTGAACGGCAAGCCCCAGCAGCGCAAGCAACTGAGCGACCAACTCGACCGCCTCGACGGGCTGATCGACTGCCTGGCCGACCGGCTCCCCGACGCCGTGGCCGACGCCACCCGAGAGGGCGCCCGTGCGGCGGTCGGGGAGGCCGTCGCCGAACTCCTCGCCAGCCCCGAGTTCCTCTCGCGCCTGGCCGAACTGGCCGCGAGTCAAACTCCGCCTGCCCCCGTTCCCGTACCCCGCGCCGCAGTCAACTCGGCGCCGAAGTCGGCGCACTGGGGCCGCGCGAAGGCGAAAGTGGCCGCATGGGCAAATGCCGCCGGCGACCGAGCCGGCGCCGCCTACAGTCGGTTCCGCTCGCGTGTCCGCTCCGCCGCCGAGACCCTGGCGGTGGTGCGGGCCTTGGCCGGCGCCCTGCCGGTCGGGCGCGTCGCCGCCGTGGCCAGCGTTACCGGCGCCGCCGCCGGCGCCGTGAGCTACCTGTGCCCCCACGCCGTGTCGGCCGCGGCCTGCGGCGTGGGCGCCGCTAGCGTCGCCGCAGCGGTGCAGGTCGGCTCGTGGCTGCGCCGCTCGGTCAAGTCGCTCGGCCTCGCCTAGTCGAGGCTTGCAGGGACCGGAGTCGTCGGAGGGTGGTCACCACTGGCCGGTCACGCCCCACCGAGGTGGGGTTCAGCCCGCGCGGTCGGCGAGCGCCGACTCGACGACTTTGGGCCCGGCCCTTAAGTCCCCGCGTACCACTGCTCCCACGAGTGTGGTGCGCGGGCCGACAACGCCCATGCGGCCCGACTCGCCGGGGTCGGGCCGTTTTTTTAGCTATCACCGACTTGGGGCCGCCGGCGCTGCCTGGGTGAACTCGAAGGTGCTGTTGAGGTTTGAGCAGTTGGCCCGCCCCCGCATCTGCTCGACCCCACTGCCGAACGGCCCGCGCCGCCACCCCGCCGACGGCGGCGCCCGCGAAACCTACCGCCCGGCGGCGTCCGCCCCGGCGCGAGCGCCGTCGCCCCCCGTGAAACTCTCCGCGGCCGGCGAGGCGAACGCCAGGGCCAGGATGCCGCCCGTCACCAGGGTGGACAGCGATTCAACGTGGTGCGGGAAGCCCCACTCGAACGAGAAGTCCGTGAGCGAGGCCGCCGCGGAGACCGAGGTTATGAGGGCGGTCACGCCCAGGTAGAGCCACCGCGACCACGCGCGGAGGCGGTACATGCCCACCCAACTGGCGACCAGGGCCGGGAGCGCCACCCCGACCGTCGCGCAGAGCATCAGCATGGCCGCGTCCTGGGTCGGGGTCGATTCGGGGACGACGACGCCCCGCTCCCTGGCGACCCCGTCGGCCACGAGGCCGCCGGCCACGCCCAGCGGCAGGTGCAGGCACGACAGCGCCGCCTCGGCGACGATCAGGTACCGCATGACGCTCGCGCAGCGCGTTCGCCAGTCCTCGCCCGCCGGCAGGGGCGCGACGGCTGCGGGGTTCGGCGGGGCGGGCCCGGCCGCCGAAAGGGGCGCGGCCCGCGCCGGCGCGTCGATCAGGGCGGCCTTGGCCGCCTCGTACTCCTCCGGGGTCAGGACGCCCCCGACGCGGAGGTCGTTCAGCTTCGTCAACTCGTCGGCGACACTCACCGCGCACCCCCGCCACTGGCGTTGGACTTCTTGCCCGACCCGGCGCACTTCGGGCAGGCAGCCTCGGCCGACCCGGTCCCGCCGCAGGCCGCGCACGGCGCGCCGCTGACGCGGCCGCCCCCGAAGCACTTCCCGCACTTCACTTTTGCCTTGCCGGTGCCGGCGCACTCAAGGCAGGCGTTCTCGTAGGCTCTCCCGACGTACGGCAGCATGGCGGCCCACGAGGCCGGGATGACGCCCAGCTTGACCAGCCCGTTGACGGCGACGTAGAACACCAGGACCGACGCGATCGACCCGGCGAACGCCCCGAGCATTCGGCGGTCCTCGGGTCCAGAGATCCTGAAGCGCCGCGCCGTGTTCGGGGGCGGGGCGGCCGGCGGGCCGGGAGGGGCATCCGGGGGCTGCGGCGGCCCGAGCGCCTGCGCCGGCTCGGGTGCGGCGTTCGTCGCGGCGGACTCGTCCCGCACGAGCGGCACGACCCCGGGTTCGGCCGGTCCGCCGGCCGGCTCCGGCACGCCCTGGGGCCGCGCCGCCGGCGGCGCGGTCCCCCCGAGCAAATCCGCCTTGAGGCGCGCCCACTCCCCGGCGGTGATGCCCCCGGCCAGGTGCAGGTCGTGGAGCCTCTTCAACTCGTCGGCGACACTCACGGTCGGCTCCCGTCACTTGGTGGGTTTCTTGCCCGAGCCGGCGCAGTACTGGCACGCGGACTCTTTCTTGCCCGACCCGCCGCACTGCCCGCACTTCGCGCCCCCGATGTAGCCGCGCCCGAAGCACGCCATGCACATTTGGCGTGCCTTGCCGGTGCCGCTGCACTCGAAGCAAACGTCCTCGAAGAACTTCTTGGCGCCCGGCATCTTGGCGGCGCACGAGACCGGGACGACGCCCAACTTGGCAAGCCCGACGAACACGACGCTGATTACGACGATCAACGGGACGGGGCCGTAGTTATTGCGCCTCCACGGCGGGACGTACGGCGCCGGGGCCGGCTTCGGCTTCGGTTCCGGGGGCGGCGTCGGGGTGGCCGGGGAAACCGGGGGCTGCGGGGCCGCCTCGACCGCAGTCGGTTTCGGGGGAGTCGGCGGCGCGGCGGGCTTCTCCCCCATAACGCCTGGAACCATCGCGTCCCGGACCAGAGGCTCCGCCGGGCCGGCCGCCGGGTCCGGCGCGTCTGGGGGCGGGGCTGCCGGCGCTGCGGTGATCCCGAGCAGCGATGCCTTCAGTCGCGCCCACTCCTCGCGGGTGATGCCCCCGGCCAGGTGCAGGTCGTGGAGTTTCTTGAGCTCGTCGGAGAGGTTCATTCGAGTGCCCGCTGCCCGGTGAGTGAGTACACACGGCAAGTCCCCCGCAGCCGGCGGATTGTCACTCATCGTCGATACACTCATAGGCTACAGGTCTTTACTGTCGCGGCAATGGCCAAGCGACGCACACCCCCCGGAATCCAGGAGCGCTTCGGCACCGCCGTGAAGTTCCGCCGCGAGGAGCTCAAGCTCACCCAGGAGGACCTGGCCGGCCGGGCCGGCATCCACCGCACCTACTTGTCCGACGTGGAGCGCGGCGCCCGCAACCTGTCGCTGGTGAACATCGAGCGGCTCGCCGGCGCCCTGTCGCTCAAACTGTCCGAGCTGTTCGCCGCCGTCGAGCGCGGGTAGCGCCCGGACGGCACCGCCAATCGTTGGGCGAAGCCAACGCCGCCCGACGGGGAGGCCGGCGAGGGCAGGGGGGGGGGCTGCGCCGCCGGCCGTCGGTACCGAGACCTGCTGACACTAGCGCACCTGGCTGCGGCCTGCTGGTGTTCCAGGGCGACGACTCGGCCACCACAGAGAAGCGGATTTGTTGCCGGGGGGCTCACGGCCGCGCCGGATCGAACACGCCGCAGGGCGGGGCGGCTGCGGCCGCACTTCAGCTTCGTTGAGGCCCCCCTCACCGTCGAGCCGGGTGTCGGGCCGTCACACTGCGGCTACCCCGGTCTTGGAGGGGTACAGGTGGTGTCCGCCTTCCATCGCCGCTCACGCGCAAACCGCCGTCTGGGGCGTGCCCCCAGGCGGGCTTCTCGTTGACCCCTCCGCGGAGAGCGGGGGTAGCGGACTTGTGCATCCGTGGCTACCTGTTTCGGCATCCCTCTTGCTTTGGCCGTGCGCTCGATCGAACTACCGCAGCCGATCCCGTCGCCCCGGCACTCGGCGGGGCAGGGTGCCGGCCTTGCGCGGGGGCGCCCGACGGCCGGTGAGTGTGGTGAATAGAAACCGGCCTCGATCCGAGTCGCAGCCCAGGACCGCGTCGGGCCCGCCCGCACCCGCGGAGGGGCCTACCTACTCACCACACTCACCAAACCGCCCGCGGCGGCCGGTGCGGATGGGGTCGTGGATTTCATCGGCCGGCGACCCCGAACGGCGGCCGAGTTGTTCGGCTTCAGGAACAACCACGTTAGCAAAAAGTCGCTGTACGCAGAACTGGGCCGAGCCGCCGCCGCAGACCGCACAATCACATGGGAGGCGGCTAAAACGGGCGGCCGGCGCGGCAAACTGTGGGTCGCAGTCAACCTGTGACGCCTGCCGGACTTACTTCGTCCTCACGCCGGGAGCGCGCGGCCAAGCGTGGCCCTAGTTTACAGTAATAGGCAAGAGAATTATCGTTATCAAACGCAGGGCCGCGTTGCTTTGCGCCGGGTGAGAACCAACTAAGCAAATGGCTCGCACCGTCCGGGCGGCGCCGCGCTACGGCAACTTGTTCGCGTCCACCGCCACGTCGTAGTCCAGGCCCATCGCGTGTTTGATGTGCCGCCGGCCGCAGTGAATTTTCCGCGCCTCTCGCTTGGAGCTCGCACCCAGGCGGCGTGCCAGTCGTTTCTCGAACCAAATACAGCCTCGACTCCCCGGCGTCCACGTCCCCGTGGGCGTCGGTCCTGTCCCTCGCCACGGCCCAGTTGGGGTAGCCCACCCTACCGGGGTCTTCACCTTGGACCATGCCGGCGGCTTCAGGACGAACCTCACGTACCGCCCTACTCCGAGTCTTTGCGCGCCTGCCTTGTCTGGCGCCTTACCTTGCCCATCTTGTCGTGGAAAAATTAGCCTCCGACTGGAAGCCGGCCCGCCGCCCGGCAGGTTCGGATGAGTCCGATTGGGAGCACCTACTCCAGATCTTCTCGCAGCAACTAAGTGTCTAAACAACTGCGATTAATCTGAGCTCGCTCCGCAACACGACTCGGACACTGGGGTTACGTGCGGTAGTTAGAAATATCCACAAAAATAAGATAGTTGATCTATTTGATCAACTAAACAGTGGCGGCTATCGTGTGGTCAGCCCAACTCGACTACGCCCATCGCCCCAACGGTTTTCTCAGGCGCCCGGTCGCCGCCGTGTCCCCGTTCGATCGCCCTGTTTCACTGTGTTTCGCCCCCGGCGGGAGTCGCCGGGCGGCGCCCGTCCGGCCACGCACCGCAAGGAACGGCGCCATGGCTCAGTCCCGGTTCGCGCGTATCTCTTACCTCCCCCTGTCGCTGTCGCCCCGGCGCTGGCGCGGCCCCATCGCCCGCGCGGCGGTGTCCGGCCCGGCCCCCCGCGCCCCGCTGTCGCTTAATGCACTTGAGTCCCGCGAGTCCCCCAGCGAGGCATTCAACTCGCTGAGCCTGCCCGGATCGGGGCTGCCCGCGACCGCGACGACGATTTCGGCCCTCCCGCCCCAGACCGTCCCGGCGCCCACCAAGAAGAGTGCGCTCTGGGACGACCTCGTGGACGTGCGAGACTCGTCGCGCGGCAAGCAGCCCGTCGCCTCGGCACCGACAGCCACCGCCGCCCCGGCCAAGTCCCGCGCGGGGTTGGACGCCGGGGGCTCGTTCGCCGGCTCGTCCGCGAGTCGCCCGGCCCCGTCCTCGACGCAAACCCCCGCCACCTCTGGCGACAGTTCCGCGCCCGCAACGTCGTCCGCTCAGCCGTCGCTGACCCCGGCCGGGTCGAACTCCCCGAGTCTTGCCCCCGCCCTCGACTCGCCGGCCCCCGCCTCCCCGTCTCTCGCGCCGCAGTCCCACTCCGCCGCCGTCCAGCCCAACAAGGTCAACTCGAACCCGGCCCCGGCCGCGCAGTTCGGCGCCCCCGCCCCGATGGCCGCGACCCTCTTGTACCCGTCCTTCGTGCTGGACGCCAACAAGGGCGCGGTCCTCACCGAGTCGGCCCCCAACCGCGACTTCTCGGCGTGGGCAGCGGACCTCAAGGCGCAGGTCTCGGGCGCGGCGGTGGCGTCCTACGCCTGGAACCTGTCGGGCGCCCCGGACGCCACCTCGGTGACCGGCGCCTCGACCTACCGCCTCCAGTTCACCTGGGCGAGTTTCACCGGCGCGGCGCGGTCCGAGGCGATTAGCCTGACCACGACCTTCGCGGGCGGCGGCACGCAGACCCAGACGTTCAACTTCAGGGTGGACGCCACGAACTCCCCGGCGTGGTCGTCCTCGCCCCCCACTACCTCCGCGTCGTTCCCCAGCGCGACCACCGAAGACCTCTTGTTCGGCGAGCCGGCGGCGTCGGGGGCGAACTACGCGCTCGGACTCGCCACGGGCCGGGCCACGGTGGCGCACGCACTGCCCGCCTACAACCCCGACGTTCCCGCGCTCTCCCTGGTGTACGCCTCGACCGCCGCCGAAGCGCGCCCCATCGTCCGGGTGCGCTACGCGATTCCCGACGGGGCGACCGTGCCGGCGACGGTGACGGCGCAACTGACCTTCAACGGCGTCGTCTCCCCGGTCGTGACCTACGGCACGACGGGGCTGAACGCCGGGGACGTGCTGGAGTTCGCGCTCCAGGCGGACGCGACGGGCCTGGCCACGGGGCGGTACGACTACAGCGTGGCGGTGGTGGGTCCGCTCGGCGGCGGGACCGTCGGCGGGGGCGGGCCGCTCGGCTCGACCCAGGGCGGTTCGACGAACGGCGCCACTCCCATCGGCGGCGGCGGGGGCGGCACGACGACCACGACCTACTCGGGCCGGATGGACGTGGTGAACGAGGCACAGTCGGCCTACGGGGCGGGCTGGACGCTCTCGGGAGTTAGGAGACTCACGGTCGTCTCCGACGGGGTCGTCGTCGAGTCGCCGGGCGGGGTGGGCCAGTTCCGCGCGATGGCCCCTCCGGGCGGCGGGGGCGGGCTGGTCACGTCCACCCAAGGGCCGGGGGACTTCTCGGACCTGGCGCGCAACGCCGACGGGAGCTACACCCAGACGCTCACCGACGGCAACAAGATCAACTACTCGTCGGCGGGCCTGCAAACCAGCGTGGTGGACCGCGACGGCAACACCACCTCCTACGCCTACACCTCGGGCAAGCTCACGACGATCACCGACCGGCACGGGCTGGTGACGACGCTGGCCTACGACGCCAACGGCAGGCTCAGTTCGGTGACCGACCCCGCGTCGCGCGTCACCGGGTTCACGGTCACCTCGGGCAAGCTCACAACGATCACCGACGCGGATACCCACGCCTGGGGCTACGGATACGACGCGGCCTCGCGCCTCACAACGATCACCGACCCCACCAGCAAGCAGACGGTGATTACCTACGGGGCCGGCGGGCGGGCGACCTCGGCTAAGTGGGGGACCGGCGCCGCCGAGACGCTGACCCCGCAGGCGGCGTTCGGGCTGGCGGTGGCGCCCCAGGGGACCGCCTCGAACCCCGCGCCGGCGGTGCTGGCGGCCGCATCGACCGCCGTCCACGCTGACCACCGGGGCAACGCCACGGTGACGCGCTTCGACTGGTCGGGCTTCGGCAGCGCGGTGCGGATGGACGCCCCGGACGGCGGCGTCTCGGTGGCGCTGCGCGACGCCAACGACCTGCCTTGGCTGTCGAGCGACCCACTGGGCCGGCGGACGCGCGGGTTCTTCGACGCCAAGGGGAACCCGGCGGAAGTCGTCAACGCCGACGACAGCTACTCGACCGCGACTTACAACGCCTCCGCCGAGCCGCTGGTGGCGACCGACGAGTTGGGCCACGCGACCACTAATGCCTACAACGCCAAGGGCGACCTGATTACGGTCACCGACGCGCTCAGCAAGCAGACGACGCGGACCTACAACGCCGACGGCACCGTGGCCACCCAGACCGACCCGCTCAGCCACACGACCACCTACGGGTACGACACGCGCGGCCGGCTCACGACTCAGACCGACGCGCTCAACCACGCAGTGACGTTCGGCTACGACGTTAAGGGCAACAAGACTTCTGGCACCGACGCGCTCTCGCACGGCTCGACGGTGACCTACGACGCGATGAACCGGCCGCTCACGAGTACCGACGCCAAGGGCGGGGTGACGACCGACGTATACGACGCGGCCGGGCGATTGCTCACCCTCACCGACCCCGACAATAACACGACCACCTACGCCTACTCGTCTGTGGTGGACAAGGCGGCGACGGCCACCGACCCGCTCAACCACGCGACCACCTACGGGTACGACGCTGACGGGCATTTAATCCAAGTTACCGACCGGGACGGCCGGGTGCGGAGCTTCACGTTCGACTCGGTGGGACGGCCGACTGGGGAGACCTGGCAGGCCACGGCCGGCGGGGCGACGACCTACACCGAGTCGGTGAGCTACGACGCGGCCGGGCAACTGCTGGGTGTGAGCGACCCGTTCTCGGCCTACTCGTACACCTACGACGCGCGGGGACGGGTCAGGACCGAGGACAACGCCGGGACGCCGGGGGTGCCCCACGTTGTTCTCACGGACGGCTACGACGCGGCGGGGAACCTGACCTCGGTGTCGGACAGCCTCGGCGGGGTCGTCGGCTACTCCTACTCGGTTCGCAACGAGTTGGCGGGGGCGTCGGAGACGGTCAGCGGGGCGCTGGGGGCGAACGCGGCGTTCGGGTACGACGCGGCGGGCCGGCAGACCGGCGTGACACGCAAAGAGGGGACCGGCGGCGCGACCATCGGCACCACGCTGGGCTACGACAACGCCAACCGGCTGGCCTCGATCGCCCACACCAGTAGCGCGGCCGGGGCGCTGTCGTCGCTCGGCTACGGCTACGACGCGGCCGACCGGCTCACCAGCTACACCGGGCCGGACGGGAGCCTGGGCTACACTTACGATAATGCCAACCAGTTGACGGGGGTGACCGGGTCGGCGTCCGAGTCCTTCGGCTACGACGCCAACGGCAACCGCAACACAACCGGCTACTCGACTACGGGCGGGAACCGCCTGGCGTCGGACGGGACGTATAACTACGGCTACGACGCGGAGGGGAACCGCACCTCGAAGACCCGCATCAGCGACGGGCAGGTGACGACCTACACCTTCGACAACAGGAACCGCGTGACCGACGTGCAGGTCAAGACGGCCGGCGGGGTCTTGCTGCACGACGAGTCGTACACGTTCGACTCGCAGGGGCGGCGGCTGGGGGTGAACAGCGACGGGGCGCAGACCTGGACGCTGTACAAGGGCGACAACGCCTACGCGGACTTCAACTCCTCCGGGGCGTTGCAGACGCGCTACCTGTTCGGGCTGTCGGCGGATGGCCTGATCGCGCGGACCTCGGCTGCGGGGTCAGTGGCGTGGTACCTCGCGGACAACTTAGGCTCGGTGCGTCAGGTGGTCACGACTGCCGGGTCGGTGCTGTACAGCGCGGCCTACACCGCCTACGGGCAGGTGAGGACGAGCGCGGGCGCCGGGGGCGATCGGTTCGGCTACGCGGGGCGGGAGTGGTCGCGCGTCACCGGCGAGGGCTACTACCGGGCGAGGCTCTACGACCCGGCGGCGGGGAGGTTCACGAGCGAGGACACCATCGGCTTCCGGGGGCAGGACGCCAACCTCTACAGGTATGTGGGTAACTCGCCGTCCACTCGAACCGATCCTTCGGGCAATATCTGGCCCATATTTCTAATTCCAATCGTTACGTTTGTCGTTGGAGCCGTGCTTGGCGCGGTAGTGACGGCAGTGGCTGCCGGCGGTGGTGTGCTTATTCATGAGGTGGCAGTCTACATGCAGACCGGCCAGCCTGTCAATTGGAAGCTCGTCAGGAACGCGACGATCGGTGGCGCGGTTGGCGGTGCTGTGGTAGGTGGCATCTTAGGCTCCCCCTGGGTTGCTGCGGTCGCCATCGGGGCGCTGGGGCCGATCAGCGCAGGCGCACTCGGGACGGTCATCGCCAGCTTTATTACAGGCCTCGTCTCCGGCGCTCTGGACGCACAAGACATTCCGGACAACCGTGGCCCCTGGGACGGGAACAAAGGTGTCCAGTTTCCTCCCGGAACGCCTATCGGGCGATAAGTTTGTGGTTGCCTGCTCCACTGACAAGTTGGTGGAGTGGCTGGCAAATAGACATCAATAATTCAACGATAAGAAGAGTTTTGAGTGTGTGCTGACATGCGGATCGTTACACACATTAATATATATTCAGCGGCATTATATGATTAAACTTATTCAATATACAATTTCGTTCACGATATATATTATTATTATGATGTTAATATACCGTTCTAGCTTAAACCCGTTCATAAAGGGAGTGCTGATATCACTGGTTAGTGCTATGAATATACTTGCTCTCACGATTGTATATTATAACCGTCGATAGGCGTTGTAGGCTCTGGCGCTGTCAACTGTGACGCTAGATGAGGCGTCGGCGGGGACCACTACGGCTACGCGGGGCGGGAGTGGTCGCGCGTCACCGGGGAGGGCTACTACCGCGCTCGGGTGTATGATCCGGCAAGCGGTAGGTTCACCAGCCAAGACCCGAGCGGCTTCGGCGGGCAGGACGCTAACCTGTACCGGTATGTCGGAAGCGGGCCTTTGGCTGGCACCGATCCAAGTGGGCTTATCGTCAACACTCTAGTTGGAGCTGGCGTAGGAGCGCTCGTGGGGGGCATTTGGGGTGCCGTCACCACAGGCACAGTCAAGGGGGCACTCGCAGGGGCTGCGGGGGGGGCTATGGCTGGCGGGTTGGTTGCCAACGGTTGCCCTCCGGCTCTGGCCGCTGTTGCCGGCTCTGTGGCCCAGCAGTTGGTGAACGGCGACAACCCCTTGGAGACACAAAATCTAATCAAGACAGGTCTTGCGGCCGCAGGTGGGTGGGCCTTCGGACGGTTGCTCGCACGCCTCGACATCGAGGAGGGCAGCATTTTGATTCCGATTCTCTTTGGTGCCGGCGAGGGCGGGGCGGTCAACGCGGCTCAGACGTTCGTTGACGCTGTGTTTGCTGGGTACAACGCTGCCGTCATTCAGATTGCGAAATGGCAAGCAGGGATCAACAACCAGTAGGTTTCCAGCAGACACTTTGAACCCCAGTCCGTACTGTTCCGAGGTGTATATGGCCAGGCGACTGACTTCGGCAGAGAAAAAAGCTTTGCTGATGACTGTGGCATTCCTAACTGTCTTGGCTGTGTTGCAGTCGCTAGGATATTGGTTTGGTTTCGCTGCCGCGTGGCTTCTTCACTCTGTTGGCATTGCATGAGTCGAGTCTGGGAGCGGCGCCCAACTCGGAAGATTGCTTCGCACCATGGAGTGTAATACCCCCACTGCTCTTACGAGCCGGGTCAGGAGCCGCGAGAAGGCGTCGTGGGCCGGGGCGCCGGGCCCACGCGGCTGGACCCGCGCCGCCTCGACCGCCGAGCAGGCGGCCGGGGTGGCGATCGGGAACTGGGTGTAGTCCTCGTCCGACGCGCGGGGCGGGTTCATGCCGCCCACGCTACCGGCCCCGACCCCGCCGCGCAAGGCGAAACCACAGCCAACTGCGTAACTCCTATTTAGGCCGTGTTGACATAACCTGGGGAGTTTGCGATGGCGGGCGTGCCGAATATCGCTCCTTGGGGGGTCTGTCATGCTCAGCCGCCACGACATCAGCGATGACCACTGGGCCCGCATCGCCCCGCACCTCCCCGGCCAGACCGGGGGCCACGGCGGGGTCGGGAACGACGACCGACTGTTCGTCAACGCGGTCATCTACCTCGCCAGGACCGGCATCGCCTGGGCGGACCTGCCCGCCTGCTACGGCAAGCCCAACAGCGTGTGGCAGCGCTACAACCGCTGGTGCGAGCGGGGGGTGTGGGCCAGGGTCGCGGCCGAGCTGCGCGACGGCGACGCCGAGTGGCTGAGCGTGGACAGCTCGTGCGTCCGGGCCACGGTCGCCGCCGCCGGGGCCAAAAAAAACTAGGCCGGCAATCCTGACTGGTTGACCGCGTCCGGCCCGTGGGTTCTCGTAGCC
>CAXTPM010000088.1:0-6114 GCA_964245865.1 uncultured Fimbriiglobus sp.
GAACACTTGCACTGCACCGTTTAGAAACCTTCGCTATTCGACCCAAAACGGCGGAGCGATCGCCAACCCGAGGACGTGCGGCAGGAATCACGCCGACAGACACGACTTGGGCAGGTACGTGACTTCCGGCGACTACTACATCTATGTGGTGCACCCTAGGCCGTCGCAGACGTACTCGCTCGAGTTCGACCTCCTCAAGGGGTTCGACCGCGGGCACCGGAGTGCCCACTTTCACCTGCCTCAGCCGTCACACATGCGACGGGTCGAACTCACCCTGGACCTGAGCCGGTACGTCGCCGCGCGTTTCGACATTTCTCGCACCCCGGCGTTTTACGTCCACACCTCCGAGCCGGAGAGCCACGACTTTTGCGACCTCCGCGGCGTCGGCCGTTGTGAGGCGCCGCGCGAAGTCCGCGACTCCGTCTGGCGCTGGGCCGTCGAGGACCTCGACGGCGGCGTGGTGGACGTGTGCTGGGACCACGTTGCGCCGCCCGGCTTCATTGAGCTGTCGGGGCCGGCCACTGCGGACGGCTTGGAGCTGATCGCCGACCGCGCTCTCGAACACCTCGAATGCCTGCAGTACTTTTACCTCATTGGCAACCGCTGTTTGGTGCACCATGACGGCGTCTTTGTAATCAACCGGATGGCCAGACTGCTCAGAATCGAGAGTAAGACCCTGGGACGCCGGCTGAGCGATGTCAGCGGACTTTTCCGCGACTTTTTCCGCGCCTACGGTCATCCCCCGGACCGGGCTCCGTTCGTGCCGCTCGGCGACATGGAGGACGGGCCGACGGACCTAAAGATCATCGACCGAATCGTCGCCGGCCCGCAAATCTGCGAACCGGTCGGCCGCTGGGCTTGGGAACTGACGCGGGCATTTTTGGAGGGGCGCCGTCTAATCCCGCGCGAGTGAGAACGAACTTGTTGACACCCGGCGTGACCGCGTGGTAACGATAAAACAGGTAAACAAGCAAAGTAGTTAGATGGTAGATGTGACGCCCGCCGTAGACTTCTCCGCGATCTCGTTTCCGACCGATCGGCTAAGCGTGAGGGATTTGCGCCGCATCTACCCCCACTCGTTCGACCTGCCGTCGCCGTACAAGACCGGGCACGCCGCATCCCGGCCGGTGTACGGCCGCAACACCCTGGAGAGCACGCTGGGGGGGATCATCGACGCCGAACGGCTGGTCGCCGGGGTCGCGTTCAAGCGGGCCGCCGGCCTGCCGCTCAACGAGGAAGAAGTCTTGGAACCCCCAGCGGTGGTCGCCGCAGGGGTGGCGAGCAGTTACATCGAGATCGGACTGGCCAGCGGCGACCACCACGCGTCGCAGATGGTCCGCGACATCGAGCGGCAGGCCGCCGCCCAGGGTCGCCCCGGCCACAACCGCGGCTGACGGGAAACACTTCCGGGACAAATTCGTGTCCCAAATCGGGGACGTTTACCGCCCTTGGTATCAAGCTGGAGTCGGCCGCTCGTACGTGAGGCGCCGCAACTGGTCTCCGGTCCCGAAAAGGCTCCAGGCTCAAACGCCTTTGGTGTGAACCCGGCCGGACTGGTGCTCGCTTCCTGGAAGGTGCTGGGGGCAGCTAGGCCGTCGTCTGCCGACGCGGCCAGATTGCCCGCTTTGGAACTCCCCGCCGGCGTGTCGCCGTCGGGGCCGGCGCCTTCGCTCACGAACAACCGGCCCGACGACAGGAGTTCACCGTGCCCATCCCCTTGATTTTTCTGGGCGGTGCCGCCGTCGTGGCGGCCTACACGGCCTGGACCTTCCGCAAAGAGATCGCCGAGTTCTTCGACAGTGAGGAGGGCAAGAAGCTGCTCGCGGGCGTCGGCCAGGCCATGGAAGGCGCGATGGAGCCTTACAAGAAAATGCTCGACGAGAGCTACGGAATGGAGACCGCGCGCCGCCGGGCCTTCTTCGCGGAGGCCAAGAAGCGGATGTCCAGGGACAGCTGGGCGATGCTCGTCGGCTACAGCAAGGGGCTGGTCCAAAGGGAGCCGAAGTACATCGCTGTCGGCATCGACCTGTTGTTTATCGACGGACAGGGCTGACAAACTCGGTCCCGCCGGCGGGCCAAAGTTCGCCGGCGGCGACCTGTCACGTGGTCTCCGCCCCACACTGGGCAGCGGCCGAGGGCTCCAGTCTTTGCCCACACCGAAGGCTAAAGCCGTTGCGGCTAGGCGTTTTTGAATCTCACTAGGAGTTTTGACCATGGCACACAGCAATCTCGAGACGGCGCTCCACGCGATCCACCACGGGCACAAGTTGGTCCACACCCAAGCCGGTCAGGCAGTCGCTACGGCCGCAGTGACCGGCGCGGCGGTCGCCGGCCACGCCGCAGTTGGGGCTGCAGTCCTCGCCGCTCCAGTCGTGCTTCCGGTCGCCGCCGTCGCTGCGGTCACGTACGGCCTCTACCGCCTGTTCGGCGGCAAGTAGCCGGGCCGTAAGCGAAGACCGGGCCAACGCAGTCAATTCAGCTCCCCCGGCCGCCGCGGCGGCCGGGGTTGTTCGGGTACACCCATTACCTCATTCCGACAGGGGACGGCATGCCGCGCTCCGAAACTACCCGCGCCGACGAGACCGAAGGCGCCATCGCCCTCGCCAAAAAGTCACTGCTCCGCCACGCGCTAGTCGAACTGGACCTCGACCTCGCCGGGCACCGGGCACGCGCGCAGGCCGAAGCCCAGGCCGCAGCCGAGGCCTACGCCGCCGCGGGGCACGGCCGATCGGCGGCGACGCTCGGCGAGTCACTCGCGCTGGCCGGCGTCGGCAACGGGCTCCGCGCGGCCGAGGCCGAGTGGGTCGTTCTCGTCAACGCCGCCGATGAGGGCGACTTCGTCCCCGCCACGCCGGCGCTCGCCGCTCCGTCGCACGACCAGCCGGCGCCGGACCAGGCTCCCCGGCCGAACCGGCCGCGTAAGTCCAACTCGGTTTGATTCCGCCGCACCCTACCGGAGTTCGCCATGGCCGACTACGCTTCGTACCGCCTCGGTTCCCTCGCCCGCGGCATGGTTGACGCCGTCGCCGGCATCGGCGCAGAAGCCGTCAACGACTACCTGGGTTTGCCGCCGGCGGACCCAACAGGCGAGGGGCAGCCGCCGCTCGCCGCCCTCGTCGTCGCCGCGGCGCGCGAGGCCGGGGGTGAGGCCTCGCGGCTGGACGAGTCCGCCCTGGTAATAGCCATCGTCCGGGGCGGGCGCGAACTGCTCGTGACCGTCCACGACCTCGGCCCGTCGGTCGCGCTGGCCAGCCAGCCGGTCTACCGCTGCCGGCCCGGCGGCGCGCCGGACGGGCTGGCCGACTACCTTTTGGGGCGCTCGGCGCACACGGCCCCCGGAGGCTGGGCGCGACTGCGTCACGGCGGCATCGACCACTACTACCCCCGCGCGGTCCTGCCCCGCGCGGGTCTGACCGTAGGCGCCCTGGCCCGCGCGGCGTCGGCCCTGGCCGGCGAGGCGTCCGACCTGCTCGCCGAACTGGGAGGGGCGTAGCCGTGGCGCTCGCCCTCGCCCTGACGCAGCGCCTGGTCGCCGCCGCCGCACTAGTCTGGCTGGTCGCGGCGGCCGCGCGGGCCGGGTACGGCAACCTGCTGCTCGCCGCCGGCGCCGCGCTGGCGTGGCGGGCGCTCCGGCGCGGCCCCGGCCCCGGCTCGACGTTCGGCACCGCGCGGCTCTGCACCGCCGCCGACGCCCGGCGGGGCGGGCTGACCCAGGCCGGCGCCGGGCTCCACCTCGGCCGGCTCGTCGCCGACCCGCCGCCGGTCGCGGCCGTAGTGGCCGCGCTATTCACCGCGCCGCCGTCGGAGTCGCGGCGGGTGGTGGACGACCTGGCCGTGTGCGGCCGGTGCCGATCCGCGCCGGGCGTGCCGCTCTGGCTGGGCTGGTTCCCGCACGCGCTCGTGGTCGGGCCGAGCGGCTCGGGGAAGGGGGCCGCCGTCCTCGTGCCGACACTGTTGGCCTACGACGCCCCAGTGGTCGTGCTGGACATCAAGGCGGAGCTGGTCAAGATCGCCGGCCCCGCGCGGCTGCGGCGCTTCGGGCGCCGCGCGGTCGTCATC
The DNA here is from genome assembly GCA_964245865.1 of uncultured Fimbriiglobus sp. Lineage (GTDB taxonomy): Bacteria > Planctomycetota > Planctomycetia > Gemmatales > Gemmataceae > Fimbriiglobus. The sequence continues at coordinate 4,060 of CAXTPM010000088.1, forward strand.
GACCCGTACCGCGTCGCGTGCCCGGCCGGGGGCGCGGCGTTCAACCCGCTCCAGACCGGGTTCGCGCCCGGCGACCCGCGCCTCCCCGACCTCGCCCGCGACCTGGCGTCGGCCATGGTGGTCCGCGCGCCCAACGAGAATCAGCCGTGGTTCAACGACGCGGCCACCGGCGTGCTGCACGGGTTCATACTGCTCGCGATGAACGACCCCAACCCGGCGATGCGCAACCTCGAAGCCGTCGCCGACGCGATCGCCAACCCGGTCGCGTTCGACGCCTGCCTCCGGGCCATGGCCGCGACGCCCGACTACGGCGGCGTCCTGCGCCGGCTCGGCGGCCAGGCAGGGCAGCTCCAGGACCGCGAGCGCGCCTCGGTCGTCGGGACCGTCCACACCCACCTGGCGTGGCTCAACAGTCAGCTCGCCGGCGACGCCGTCCGCGCGACGACGTTCGACCCGCTGTCGCTCAAAGACCCGGACGCCAAGGCCGACCTGTACCTCGTCGTCCCGCCCGAGCGGCTGACCTCCGCCAGGGGCCTCGTCCGCTTCCTGCTCACCGGCGTCTTCCGGCGGCTCGCCGGCGGCGGCCTCGGCGAGTCGCGTCCGGTCCTCGTCGTGCTCGACGAAATGGCGGCGCTCGGGCACCTCGAGGTCGTCGAGACGGCGGTGACGCTCCTGCGGGGCTGGGGGGTGAAGGTCGTGATCGTGCTGCAGTCGCTGGGCCAGCTCCAGGACTGCTTCCCCGGCGAGAAGGCCCGCACGGTCCTGGCCAACACCGCGCAAGTGTACCTGCGCCCGAACGACCTCGCCACCGCGCGCGAGATCAGCGAGCGCGTCGGCCAGGCGACGGTGCTGTCGGCGAGCTACCAGTCCGGAGGGTCGGTCTCGCGCCCGGCCGGGATCAACCGGCCCGACGCGAACGGGGGCCAGCGCTCGGCGAGCTGGGGCGTGACGCGCGCCGAGGTCGGCAGGCCACTCTTGCGACCCGAGGAGGTCCTGGCGGCGCCGGCGCGGGCGGTCTTCGCCTTCGCCGACGGGGTGCCGCCGGTGCTGGCCGAGCAGGTCCGCTACTACGAGCGGGGGTTCCGTCCCGCCCGGCGCCGGGCGGGGCAGATGATTGGCCTGGCCGTCCGGTTGGCGGCCGTGTCGGCGGCCGTAATGTGCGCGGCGAACGTGATCGAGCGGCCGGCCGCGCCATCGCGCCAGGCGGTTATTTCGCCACGGCGCGTCGCCGCACCCGCCGGTCCGGCCGGGCGGCCGGGCGGGGCGAGTCCGAAGTACCGCCCGGCGGGGAGGTGAGCGATGGCGGACGAGAAGCGGGGGGCGAACCACGTCCGGGGGATGCTGGCGCGGGGCGCCGACGAGCTGCGGGCGATGAGCTTCTGGGAGGGGTCGAACGTGGCGCAGCCGAACCACCCGGCCTACTACTACGGCCCGCCGGGGGACCGCGCGCCGTCGGCCTTCGAGCGGGCAGTCGAGGACAGCCGGCGCGTGCCGGGTCCGGAGTTCCAGAACCAGCACGAGCGCCCCCACGGCCGCGAGAGGGCGGGCGGGCGCGAGCGCTGAGGGCGGGAGCGAGTCACCCGCGGGCCGGCGGCGCCGGGCCGGCCCGCGGGGTTAATGTCCGGCGCGTTTCCACAAGGGGATCGTCATGGGTTACGAAAACTGGGCCGCGGTCGGGGTGGTTGTTGTGGCCGGGCTGATGCTGGCGTGGGAGTACCTGCCGCGCGGCGGGGGAGGGGACGCGGCCGGATCAAGGCGTGCGATCGAGTCGGAGCGCGTGGAGGTGCCGGCGTCGGGCGTCGGGGAGGCGCTCGACCGGCTCGAGGCGCTCTCCCTCAGCGTCTACCCCGACCTCACCGAGGAGTCGCGGGGGCGGGACCGTGCCGACAACGGCCGGCTGCTCGAAAAGGCGCGGGGGGCGACCTCGCCGCTCCTGCCGACGACGGTGTGCCGCGTCTACGTGGGCGGGCCGCTGCACGCGGTCGTGCGCATGCCGAACCCCAACTACGCGCGCCCGGCGCGGAGCGGCGGGTGAGGGCCGGGGCGTTTTCCCTT
>CAXTPM010000088.1:6124-12941 GCA_964245865.1 uncultured Fimbriiglobus sp.
GCCATCCGGCGTACCCTCCATAACGCCACTTGCGATTAACGTGGGACGCGCGAGGGGCTGGGATGGCCGAGAAAACTTACACGGGGTACCGGACGCCGGGCGATGCCGGCGCCGGCGACGGGGTGGCGGTCACCGTCCGCGAGGACGGACGGCCGCCGCGCCCGCTCGACCCGCGCCTCGACCTGCGCCGGCACTCCACCTCGGGCCTCAACTGGGGCTACGGCGGGAGCGGCCCGGCGCAGCTCGCACTAGCGCTCGCGGCCGATGCCACTGGCGACGACGACCGGGCGCGGGAGGTGTACCAGCAACTCAAGTTCAGGCTCGTCGCGGGGCTGCCGGCCGACGGCTGGACGCTCACTCAGCGGGACGTGCTCGACGCCGTGGCAGCAATCGAGCGGGGCCGGGCCGGCAAGTCCGACGACCCGACAGCGCCTGAACCGGACTTCGACGGCGCGCCGACGGCGCTCACCCGGCGCATCGACGCCCACCTGGTCGCGCTTGCCGCGTGCGCCGGGGCCGACGCGACCGAGCGCGAGTCCCTCGTGCGGGAGCGGGGCTGGATGGAGGCGGTGAGGCACCTGGCCGCGCGGGGCGGGCTGAGCCACGCCGGGCGCGTGGAGGCCGGCAAGCTTGTGTCGGCGAGTGAAGACTGGCTCCGCGAGCAAGAGGGCGACGGTCCCGTCCAGGGCGCCGGCCGGTAGACTATTGCGCCGCGTGGACTGCGGCAGACTTACCGCGGCTGCGGCGAGCCGGCCGCCGAGCGCGGGGCGAGCAGGCCCGCGAGGCGCGCGTTGTCGTTGGCGATGTCCCAGTCGATTCTTCGGTGGAGCGCCAGCAGCGTGCGGCGGCGCTTGGGGTTCAGGGAGCAGACGTACCCGATCCGGCCCCACAGCTGCTCCTGGGTGCAGTAGGGGCCTCGGAACTCGCCGCCGGCCCCGAGGCTCGCGTGGTCGGCGAGCTGCCGGACCAGTTCGTCGTAGTAGGCCACCCGCACGTCCAGCTTCCCGTCGAACACCCGGATGTTGGTAATCGCGGTCTTTCCCCCCGCGAGCGGCCCGCACTGCTCCTTGCCCTCGTTGACGCCGAACCCCTGGCGTCGGACGATCCGCCGGACCAGGCCGGGGACGCCGGAGTTGCCGAAGTCGAACTGCCCCGAGATCGCAACGTCGTCCACGAAGCGCGTGTAGACCAGCCCGATCCCCCGGCAGGCGTTGGCGATGTCGGCGTCAACTCCGGCGAGCAGGCGATCCGCCAGGATGGAGCTTGTGCAGAAGCCCTGCGCCAGCCGGCCGTTGTGGGTCACGAGTCGCGTGCACAGGCCGGACCCCTTGCGCGAGCAGCCCAGGCGGGAAAACAGCGCGCGGACGCGCTCGAAGTGGACCGACGGGAAGAACTGGGCGATGTCGGTGGTGAACAGGAACCGCTGCCCACGGTGCAGCCGCGCGGCCCCGCGGGCACTGCGCCCCTTGACACCGCCGAAACTGTGTGGCGACGGGGCCAGTGCGGGGAGGAGCACTCTCTCGTAGAACCGCCGCTGCAGGGCCCGGAGCGGACCCCGCGCGCTCGTGACGAAGCGGCCCGGACTGCCGCCGCGCCCCTCCGGCGTCGGCAGCTCGAAGACATCCACGAGGCGGTCGAACTCGTCGAGCGTGCGGGCGAGTTGCTGCGTCCGCACCCCGAGCGCGGTCGCCAGCTCGTCCGGGGTGCTGATCCCGATCACGCCGCGCCCCGCCGGTCGGGGGGCAGTAAATCGCCGAGCTGCTTCGCCCACGCCTCGCCGAGCAGGCGGGCGGGCTCCCGCACGGACTCCGGCAAGTCGTTGGGGTCGCAGTACAGGCACCACGCGAGCATGTAGAGATCGACGCCCCAGAGCGCCCGGTACCGCTCGAGTAGCTCGCGCGACGGGGCGGCCTTGTTGTTCTCGACGTTCGAGAGGTGGACGGCCGAAATCTCCAGCCGCGCCGCGGCGGCCTTCTGGGACAATCCCTTCCCTTCCCTCACGCGGCGCGCGGTCTCGCCGAGGTGGATCATCAGATTTAACTCCATAGAAGAATGGTAAAGGCCTGCTAGAAGAACCTCTTACCCGACAGCAGGATCGCGGCCTGGGCGGTAATTGAATCGACCCGGTTCAGGTCGATCGGCCGCCGCCCCGCAGCGTCCTGGAACTCGGCGTGAAGCCCTTCTAACAGGCCCCTGTGCGCCTCCTCCGCGTCGCCGAGACACTCCAGCACCCCCGCCCAGAACGCGCGCGCATTCTGGACTCGGGTGTCGTCGCGCAAAGCTGGACCGGAAGACAGTCCGTCTGTGGAATGAACCACGTGAACCCCCGTGATTGGAGACTAAGTAAGCGGCCGAAAGTGGCCGTTTACCCTAAGTCACGTCGTCTCGTTGTAACGAGGCAGCGTGCGTCTCCCCCGCGCCGCCGGACCGTGAACGTTCCGTGGGCGGGGTTGACCGGGGGTGACATGAGACGACGTGCCGGCGCGAGGCCGACTTCCCGACGCATGCCACCGGAATGCCCCTGAGGGCGTGCGCCTTGCGGCGCCCCGGAGGTTCGGTGGACTGTCCGACCGAATCATAAACTCCGAGTTTAAGCCTGTCAAGCCGAAGTCGCCGTCCGACGTGGCGCGGCCAACGCAAAGCGTGGTGCGTGGTGGCCGTCCACGCGACTCTGTTGATGCCCCGCTCAACCGCGGAACGGGCAGCGACCCAATACCATGCAACGCCCCCCTTCGGCCGCAGGGCCGACTCGAACATACCAATCGGTGGGGCGAAGGACTTTTGCCGAGCGTGTGATCAACTGCCGCCGGTCTCGAGGCCGTCAGGCATATAGTCGTGTGTGATTTGTCTTTGTGGGCCGGTACTGTGGTGCGGAATGGATCGTTCGGGCGTGCGGAACGTGCTCACGGTATTCGTCGCATCGCCGGGCGATGTTGCCGAGGAGCGCAAGCTCGCGCGGAAAGCGGCCGACGCTGCGAACCGGACCCTGCGTCTATTCGGGTGGCAGATCGACCTGCGCGGCTGGGAAGACACGCTACCGGGGTACGGCCGCGCTCAGGAAAAGATAAACGCAGACGTGCGCACGTGCGATCTCTTTATCGGCTTGCTCCACACCCGCTGGGGGACGCCGACCGGCGAATTTAGTTCGGGTTTTGAGGAGGAATATCGCCTAGCCACCGAGTTGCGGCGCGGCGGTCCAGGCCCCGAAATTTGTTTGTTTTTCAAGCGGCCGCCTGCGGCGCAGCTCAAGGACCCAGGCGACCAACTCAAGAAAGTCCTGGACTTCCGCGCGGGGGTGGAGGCCGCACGCGAGGTGCTCTTCAAAGAGTTCCGTCACGTGCGGGAGTGGCGTCAACTCTTCACCGAACTGCTGATCGATCACGTCGTGACGGTGCACATACGCCCGCAAGATGTGTCCGCGACCCGTTCGTCGCCACCAGCGGCGCTCACGCGCCTTGAATCGGCAGAGCTCAGTACCTCGGCCACGCATACCGACAGCGGGCTGACCGCCGCGCTCACTGCGGCGCGTGAGCAACAACTCTCGCCGGGGGAGCTCGACCCCCGCCAGACAGCCCGTCTGTACCTCTTCGCATGCACGGCGATGTTCCGCCAGACTCGCGACCCGATGGATGTCCACGCGGCGAACTTCGTGTACCGCTTCCGCCAGCAAATCCTGCCGAGCGAACCAGAAGAGCTTTTGCTCGCCGCGACGGTCGTCGGGTCTGTCGCCGAGGTCATACCGGGGTGGTACTGGGCCAGGGACCGCGACGAAGACGAAACACGCCGCCTTCTCGGCTACCTGGCGCTGTCAGGTGATGTGGCTGCGAGAGTCCGCGCTACCGAGCTGCTCACGGCAGCGCGGGTCGTGCCCGAGGCGGTAGTACCCGACCGTGAGCACCTACTTGCCGATCTGCTCGCCGACGCCGATGGCGATGCTGCCTTGGCCAAGATCGACTACGTGAGTACGGTTGGCCGTGCAAACGATCTATCCGCTTTAGAACGACTCAAAACCGACTCCCGGCCCAGAGTCGCCTCAAAAGCATCCGAGGCTGCGTCAATCATCGCCGCGCGAACTGATCCCGACCGCACCCTATCAGAGATCGTGGATGGGAAGCGTGAGTTACATTCGGCTACGATCGCTGAATTGTTCCGCCACGATTCGTTGCTCCGCTCAGACACGCTGGTTCGGGCGTGCGCCACACTGGCAGGTGATTCGCGGCTGCGTGCGGCTAGAACCCTTGACCGACGTGGCGGGATAAATCCCGAGTTGGCGCGATTACTTTCCGCTCAGAAGGGCGAGGAAGAGCGGCTGATCGGGTTTCGAAACCTGCTGAATCAGCACGCTGTCGAGTACGACACCCTGCCACACGACATAAGGCGGTTGCCAGCACTCGCTGTTCATGCGGACGCGGCTTTGGCTGGTTTAACGGTGGCGGCCCTGAAGTCGCGGCTGGAGTACTTTAGTTCTGAACACGTTTACGGCGTACTAGCCCGCCACCATTTCGCAGAGTTCTCCGGAACGCTACGTGCCGACTTGGGGAACAATTTTGCCTCGATGCGGAATGCACTTTTGGCACGGGCGGTTGCGGATAAACTATTACCACGAGAAGTTGTCGATGCGCTTGAACCCTCCGGAGAGCTCTCGCAGTTCATCGGCGGACGCTACGCAACTGTAGCCATCGACGCCCTCACCAAACATGGTGGCCCGACCGATGCACACTTAGTGATTAAGTACCTCAAGAACCCTCTCAGGGAAGCTCAACTCTCCGCAATACACTTTCTCCGGAAGCACGGCGGCGCTGGAAGCATGCAAGCCTTGCTCGAAGCGACACGATCGGAGTGGGCCATACGGATGCCGGCCGCGGCGGCCGCGGCGGCGATAGCGGCGGACGGGCACGCGCTCGAAACTCTGTTTGCGAACGACGAGCCGGAAGTCGTACGAGCCGCCATTGCCGCGGTCGATCCTAGGGGTATGGCCCCGTTCGAGTCCGAGCTTTGCAAGCTACTCCACCACGCCTCGGACAACGTGCGTGTTGCCGCTACTGCCAAGCTTAGCGCGTCGCACACGACCGACGAACTCGAAACCATTCTGCAAAACTACCTCGAAAATCCAACGTATTTTTACAATGTCGTTTGCTGGCTAGACCGATACCTCTACGCGCCCGCCCCACTCAATGGATTGTTCCGGGAGCGGCTGTCGCGGGAGATTCCGCTCGTGTACGGCGAGTGGTCAGCTGAGGCGGAGTCGGAGTTCGGCCCCGGCTAAGTCTCGCCGCTCAGCAGAGTAAGCGTGGCCCGCGACGGGCTTTCGCGAGGGTAGGCGCGCTGGGTTGATCAAGACGGTTGTCCCAGTCATCGTCTCAAAGATTCCTGCCCGCAGGCCCGTTTCCACTCGCGCACTAGTTCCGCCGGCACGCTGACGCGCACCCGCCCCCTCTCGACCGCGCCACCGACCGACTCGCGGTACTCAGCACAAGCCTCGGTCGCTGAACTTGGGCGGTGTCCGGGGGGCACCAATCCGGACGGGAAAGCGACCGGGCTCACCCCGCAGATGATTTGAGCCTGGACCCAAGCGGCGTCGTGAACGTAGCCCCGCAGTCGCCCGGCCCAGCCCTCCGCCGTTGCGACCTTAGCAAGGTGAGTCGTCTTCATGAAGCGCAACGCGTAGGCGTCCGCCATTTCCTCCGCCCGCTGCCGGCGCATTTCCTGGTCGTTCACCGTAGGAGGCGGCGGGGCGCAGCGTGCGCAGGCCTCGGCGACCACGCCGGGGTTCGGCCAGACCCAGAATCGGTGCTCCGCTGTGATTGGCTCCCACCCCGCAACGAGCGTCGGCACGTCGAAGCGCGACAACGCCTTCGAGTACGCGGCCAGCGCTTCGGCCCGCCGCACGGCGTCGCCGCGCAGGTGTTGCGGCGGCGGGTAGAGCGCCAGCATGGGCGCGATGATGTGCCGCCGTACCGCCTCCGTCACCCGCCCGCGCCGCCCCCGTTGGTTGTCGTTGGGGCCGAGTTCTACATCGCCACTGCCCCTCGGTGCAAGCGTTCGTTCGCACCATTCGTCCGGTTATCCACGGTCGGCCGCAGCCGGCTTTCCAAACGGCAAGGCGGTGGCCGGCGGTGGGTGACCGGGTCGGGCGCCCGCCCGCGCCACGCCCACTCCGCTAACCCGTCCCTGCCTCGAAACCCCTTGCGCGCGCCGCCGGCCCTGCTAGGGTCCGCGCGTTCGATCACCTCGGTGATTCAGCGTGTTCAGCCTCGGAGTGTTCCGGGGCGCGCCCGAACGAGTGCGGGCCGAGGGTGTGTCACCACCCCCGGCCCGCGTGCCTTCGTCTGGTTAAGGAGACGAGAGCGATGGGTAGGGTACGCGACCTCCTTTCGCGCGGGAACGCGAAAGTCGGGGACGGGGTCCACCTGTGGGGTCTGCCCGCGGGGGACACCTGTCCCGGTAAAACCCCCGCCTGCGAGCGGGTCTGCTACGCACGGCACGGCCGGTACCGGTTCGCATCCGTGCGCGAGCGGCTCGAGTGGAACCTCGGGCGGAGCCGGTGCGCCGACTTCGCCGGCTCGATGGCGGCGGAAGTGCGTCGAAGAGGCTGCCTGGTGGTGCGCGTGCACTCCTCGGGCGACTTCTACGACGCCGAGTACGCGGAGAAGTGGCTCTGGGTCATGCGCAAGCGGCCCCAGGCCCGGTACTACTTCTACACGCGCTCGTGGCGCGTGCCCGAGGTGGCCCCGGTCCTCGCGCGGATGGCGGCCCTGCCGTGCGTCCGGGCGTGGTACAGCGTCGATGGCGACGCCCCCGCCCCTGGGGAGGTGCC